>WGBS01000102.1 GCA_015494165.1 Gammaproteobacteria bacterium
GACCGCGCAAGGGACCCCCATCGCCTCCGGGCGTCCCTGCCCGCCGGAGGGCGCGGTGCCGGGGCCGGGCCGATGGCTTCCGCCGCCCCGCATCCCCTCCACACCGCTTCCTGCCCCCCTCTCCCGAGACCGCTGCCACGCCGCGGGCCTGCGGGCAAAAAAAAACGGGCGCCCGAGGCGCCCGCAAGAACGTATGAAGTCGCTTTCGGCCGCCGGCAGCGTCAGGGCTTCACGTAGAGGTAGCCCATCTGCTGCAGGTGAGCGACCTGGGCGACTCCAGACGGCACCACCTGTGCGTTCAGGTTGATCTTGTCCTTCGGGATCTTCTTGCCCCGGATCGTGTTGGCGCAGATCTGGAACTTCACGCCGCGGTTGGCGAGCTCCTGGATCTTGCCCTCGAAGGTGTGGCCCTTCTTGTCCTTCGCGCCTTCCACCAGCGTGAAGGCACCGGAGCTGTGCGTGACCACGATGATCTCGGCGTTCTCGTCGCCGAGGGCGTTGAGGTGGTTGCGCACGTTGCGCAGCGCGCCCCAGGCCTTGTTGATGTCGTTGATGTGGTAGACCACCTTCTGCTGGTAGTAGCCGTTCTTCGCCGGCTTCAGGTTGGCCTTCTGCTGGCCGCATGCCGCCAGGCCGAGGCCGAGGGCCGCGATGCCCGCCAGCGTGACGTAGCGCTTCGCTCGCTTCATGCCGTGACTCCTCCTGCAGGATTGTCGGGTGCGATAGAGGCTTCAGTGCCGCGGGAGCGCCATCCTTGTCGTTCTCTCGGCGCTCCTCACAGTTCCTGTAGCAAGCACGGTGCCAAGCGGAGGGCCCGAAACACGCTCCGTCGGATCAATGACTTGTGCAGACATGCGCCCGCCACGGCGGGAAGGGATGGTGCATCGTGCAACCACACGCGCCGGTCGCGGGTGGAAGCTGCAACGGGTCCTCAGCCCCGCGTGCCGTCGCCGCTCTCGCGCCCGCGCACGTCGGTCGCCGGCCCCCGCTCGGCCTCGAGGCGGCGGAGCTTGCGCCAGAGCGTGGTCTTGTCGATGCCGAGGATACGGGCGGCGGCCGTCTTGCGCCCCCCCGTGCGCTCGAGGACGTGGCGGATATAGGCGGCCTCCACCTCCTCGAGCGGCGGCAGCTCGTCCTCGGGAAAGCGCACGCGCGCCGCTGCCACGGCGGGGGGCTCTTCCCCTTCCTCGGGCCAATGGAGAATGGGCCCGTCGCTGAGGATCACGCAGCGCTCGACGACGTTGCGGAGCTGGCGCACGTTGCCGGGCCAGTCGGCCTCGCACAGGCGGCGCATGGAGACGGGGTCGAAGCCCTGCACGCGCCGCCCGTAGCGGCACGCGAACTCGCGCACGAAATGCTCCACCAGCGCTGGGATGTCCTCGCGCCGCTCCGCCAGCGAGGGCACGCGCACGGTGACCACGCTCAGCCGGTGGTAGAAGTCGTGCCGGAAGCTGCCCTCGCGCACCATGGCCTCCAGGTCGCGGTTGCTGGCGGCGATGATGCGCAGGTCGATGGGGATGGGGGTGGTGCCGCCGACGCGCGTGATGCACTGCTGCTCGATGGCGCGCATCAGCTTCACCTGCATGGCATCCGAGATGTTGCTGATCTCGTCGAGGAAGAGCGTCCCCCCGGAGGCCTCCTCCATGAGCCCGCGCTTGCGGTGCAGCGCCCCCGTGAAGGCGCCCTTCTCGTGGCCGAAGAGCTCGCTCTCGAGCAGCGTCTCGGTCAGCGCCCCGCAGTCGATCACCACGAAGGGCGCCTCGGCGCGCGGGCCGTAGTCGTGCAGGGCACGCGCCACGAGCTCCTTGCCCACGCCCGACTCCCCGGTGATGACCACGTTGCACGGCACCTGCGCCAGCTTGGCGATGGTCTCGTAGAGGCGCCGCATGGCCACGCTCTCGCCCACCATGCCGAAGCGCTCGCGGCTGCAGCGGTCGAGGCGGCGGCGAAGCTGGTCGTTCTCGCGCTTGAGCCTGAGGGCCCCCAGGGTGCGCTCGATGACGTGCTGCAGCTCCTCGAAGTCGAAGGGCTTCTTGATGAAGTCGCTGGCGCCGCGCTTCATGGCCTCCACCGCCCCTTCCACGCTCGGATAGGCGGTGATGACCACGATCGGCACCTCGGGGTCCACCTCGCGCAGGGCGGCGACGAGCTCGTAGCCGTCCATGCCGGGCATGCGCAGGTCCGTCACCACCACGTCGGCGCCATGCTCGCCGAACCAGGCGAGCCCCTCGCGGGCGTCGGTGAATGCGGCGCACTCGTAGCCGGCACGCGCGAACTGGCGCTTCATCGCGCGGCAGGCGACCGCCTCGTCGTCGACGAAGAGCACCCGCACGCGGGCAGCATCCGGCCTCACCGCATCAGCCGGCACGGCGCAGACCCTCCTCCGGGAGCTCGCCGGCGGGCTCCTCCCGGCGCAGGGGCAGACGCACCACGGCGCGCGCGCCCCCGCCCTCGCGGTCGCCGAGGTCGATCTCGCCGCCGTGGCGCTTGACGATGCCATAGCTCACCGACAGCCCGAGCCCCGTGCCCTGCCCCACCGGCTTGGTGGTGAAGAAGGGGTCGAAGACCCGGTCGCGCGCCCCGGGTGCGAGCCCCGCGCCGCGGTCGAGCACCTCCACGACGGCCTCGCCGCCCGCGCGCCGCGCGCGGACCTCGATCTCGCCGCCCACCGGCGAGGCGTGGATGGCGTTGAGCAGGACGTTGACGAGCACCTGCTGGATCTGCCCGGGGTCGCCCTCCATGGGCAGCGGGCGCTCGAGACGGGTGCGGACCCGCAGCCCGCCCGCCTCCAGGCGGTGGCGCAGCAGGTCCACGCTCTCGGCCACCAGCTCGGCGAGGTCGAACTCCCGGTACTCGGGCTCGGCCTCGCGCGCGAAGTTGAGGATGCCCTGGACGATGCGCGCGCAGCGCCGCCCCTCGGCCTGCAGCAGCTCCAGGTCCTCCTTGACCTCGGGGTCGGTGTCCCCGACGGACGATTCGATCAGACGCGCCAGGGACATGATGTTCATGAGCGGGTTGTTGATCTCGTGGCCGATGCCGGCCGCCATCTCGCCGATGGCGGCGAGGCGCTCGGCGCGCCGGGCCGCGCGCTCGGCCGCCGCGCGCTCGCGCTCGGCGCGCTCGAGCGAGTCGGCGAGCGCGTTGAAGGCGCGCCCGGCGGCACCGATCTCGTCGCGGGCGCGCTCGCGGTAGCGCGCCGACTTGTCGCCCTTCTCGTAGCGCGTGATGATCGCGGCCAGCTCGTGCACCGGCCGCGCCAGACGCGCCGCCGCCAGGCGCGCCACGAGCAGCGAGAGCATCAGCACCACCGCGACCAGCCCCCAGATCCAGGCGCGCAGCCCGGCCACCGGCGCCAGCACCGTGGCGCGGTCGCTCTCGATCACCAGCACCCACTGCGAGAGGCGGTCGCGGTATGGCTCGTAGCGACGGTAGAAATACATGCGCCCGTCGGCCGTGACGACGGTGCCCGCCTGCGGGCCCTCGCGCATGCGCTCCCACACGCCCTCGCCCGCGTCCGCCGGGAAGCGGTAGGGCGTGCCGAGCTGGTTGGCGAAGCGCTTGTCGGCGTCCCGGTGATAGAGATAGATCCCGTCGCGCGCGGGATCCTCGTCGTTGGCCTCCACCAGGTAGACGTGGCCGGGGTAGCCGCCGAGGGCGGCGACCACCACGTCGTCCACGCGGCGCCCCCACATGTTGACGATCAGCAGGCCGAGGAGCTCGCCCTCGCCGCCGCGCACCGGCACCGAGTAGCGCACCATGGCGGGGCAGAACTCCACCTCGCCCGCGACCTTGCCGCGCTCGAAGTCCGACACCGAGACCTCCTCGCCGCTCGCGAGCGCTCGCTGGAAGAAGGGCTTGTAGGCGATGTCCTCGACGTAGCGCCGGCCGAGGGCATCGATGCGCGCGGCCGGCACCGGGTGCCCTTCCTTGACCTTGACCAGGGTCTTGCCGCTGGCGTCCGTGAAGCGGATCGCCTGGATGCTCGGAACCGTCGTCTGGTAGTTGAGCAGGAAGGACTCCAGCGCCCGCCGGCGCGCCTCGTAGCGCGCGCGGTCGAGATGTCGCGGCGTCGCGATCGCGGCGAAGGCCTCCAGCGCCGGAACCTGCGCCAGCCCGCGCGCGAGGGCCTTCTGCGTATCCATGAGGCTGCGCAGCTCGCGCTCCATCTTCTCCAGCGTCTCCTGGAGCTCGGCCTCAACGCGCGCCTCGAGCGCCCGCTCGGCACGGTCCACGACGCCGAAGAGCAGCACCAGCAGCGGCACGGTGGCCATGCCGGCGAGCACCAGAAAGAGCTTCTTCCGCAGCTCCATGCGCACGATGCTAGCACAGCGCCCGCGGGCGCTCTGTTTCAGAACATCATGAAATGCCGGAAGATTGCTTGCGGCTCAGCCGACCGCCTGCAGGCAGAGCGCAAGCAGTGCCCCGGGCAGGATCCCGAGGCCGAGCACGGCGAGGCCGTTGACGCTCAGCACGGTGCCCGCCTCAAGGCCGGCGTGGACCGGCGCCTCCTGCGGCGGCTCGTCGAAGTACATGAGCTTGACCACCCGCAGGTAGTAGAAGGCGCCGATCACGGAGAAGATCACAGCGAGCACCGCGAGCCACAGCGCGCCGACGTCGATCACCGCCTTGAGCACCGTCAGCTTGGCATAGAAGCCCACCGTGGGCGGGACCCCGGCCATGGAGAACATGAGGACCAGCATGAGGAAGGCGAGCCAGGGGTTGCGCGCGTTGAGCCCGCGGTAGTCGTCGAGGCGCTCGGCCTCACACCCGCGGCTCATGACCGCCACCACGCCGAAGGCGCCGGCCGCCATCAGCGCATAGGTGAGCGCATAGAACATGGCCGCCCCGTAGCCGTCGCGGGTGCCGGCGAGCAGCCCCAGGAGCAGGAAGCCCATGTGCGAGATGGTGGAATAGCCCAGCATGCGCTTGATGTTGGTCTGGGCGATGGCGACCACGTTGCCGACCGCGAGCGACAGCACGGCCAGCACCGTGAGCATGTCCGCCCACTGCCCCTGCAGCCCGCCGAGGCCCTCGACCAGCAGGCGCATGGCGAGTGCGAAGCCGGCGATCTTGGGCGCCGCCCCCACATAGAGCGCGACCGCCGCCGGCGCCCCGTGGTAGACGTCCGGGATCCACATGTGGAAGGGGACGGCGCCGAGCTTGAAGGCCACCCCGACGACGACGAAGGCGAGCGCGAGCAGCATGACGGGGTCGGCACCGTCGGCGGCCGCCGCGCGCGCGACCTCGTCGAGCCCGAGCGTGCCCGTGACCCCGTAGAGCAGCGAGATGCCGTACAGCGCCATGCCCGAGGCAAGGGCCCCGAGCACGAAGTACTTCATGGCCGCCTCCGAGGCCTCCAGCGAGTCCCGGTGCAGGGCCACCATGGCGTAGAGCGAGAGCGCCAGCAGCTCCAGCCCGAGGTAGAGGGTGAGGAGGCTGCCCGCCGAGATCAGCACCATCATGCCGAGCACGCCGAACAGCCCGAGCGTGAAATACTCGCCCCGCTCCAGCCCCCTGTCGCGCAGGTAGCCGCGCGCGTAGGCGAAGGCCGCCGCCGTGAGGGCGAGGACGAAGAGCTTGAGGAGGTCGGCGAGCTCGTCGCGCAGGAAGGCGCCGTCGAAGAGGCTCACCGGCACCGCGCTGCGGTCGCGCAGCAGCAGCCAGAGCGCCCCGAGAAGCGAGAGCTGCGCCAGCAGGTAGGCCACCGTGATGCGCCCGCGCCCGGCATAGACGTCGGCGACCAGCACCACGCAAGCCATCGCTGCGAGCCAGATCTCGGGCAGCATCGGCGCCAGGTCCGTGAGCGTGCTCGGCATGTCGGGCCCCCTCCGTGCTCCTCAGGGATGCGCCGCCAGCATCTGGATCTTGGAGCTGGTGGCCTGCTGGACGAGGTTCTCCACCGAGGCGTGCATGACCTCCGTCAGGGGATCCGGCCACACGCCCACCGCAATCACCGCCAGCGCCAGCGCTCCCAGCACCACGTACTCGCGTGCGTCGAGGTCGCGCAGCGCGGCGACGCGCTCGTTGGCCACCGGCCCGAAGACCACGCGCTTGACCAGCCACAGCGTGTAGGCGGCGCCGAGGACCACCGTGGTCGCCGCCAGGGCCGCGAACCACGGATCGGCCTTGAAGCTCGCCAGCACCACCATGAACTCGCCGACGAAGCCGGAAGTGCCGGGCAGGCCGGCGTTGGCCATCGCGAACAGCACCGCGAAGGCCGCGAAGGCCGGCATGGTGTTGACGACTCCCCCGTAGTCGCGGATCAGCCGCGTGTGCATGCGGTCGTAGAGCACGCCCACGCACAGGAAGAGCGCGCCCGAGATGAAGCCGTGCGAGATCATCTGCACGAGCCCCCCCTCGATGCCGAGGGCTGCACCGCGCAGCCCGCTGCCCCGCTCCGCGATGGTGTAGAGAATGAAGAAGCCGAGCGTCACCAGGCCCATGTGGGCGATGGAGGAGTAGGCGATGAGCTTCTTCATGTCCTCCTGCACCAGCGCCACGAAGCCGATGTAGACCACCGCCACCAGCGACAGCAGGATCATGAGCCAGTCGAGGGCGGCGCTCGCATCCGGGGTGATGGGCAGGCTGAAGCGCAGGAAGCCGTAGGCGCCGATCTTGAGCATGATGGCGGCGAGGATGACCGACCCGCCGGTCGGCGCCTCCACGTGCGCGTCCGGCAGCCAGGTGTGCACCGGCCACATGGGCACCTTGACCGCGAAGGCCACCAGGAAGGCGAGGAAAATGAGGAGCTGCTCGCGCATGCCGAGCGGCACCTGGTGGTAGTCCAGGATCGAGAAGCTGCCGGACTTGTGGTAGAGGTAGATCAGCGCCACCAGCATCAGCACCGACCCGAGGAAGGTGTAGAGGAAGAACTTGATGGTGGCGTAGACGCGCCGCGGGCCGCCCCACATGCCGATCACCAGGAACATGGGGATCAGCATGCCCTCCCAGAAGACGTAGAACAGCGCGGCGTCGAGCGCCGAGAACACCCCCACCATCAGGCCCTCCATGACGAGGAAGGCCGCCATGTACTGCGCGGGGCGCTCGCGGATCACCTCCCAGCCAGCGATCACCACCAGCACCGTGGCGAAGGTGGTGAGCAGGTTCAGCGGCATCGAGATCCCGTCCACCCCCAGGTGATAATAGATGTCGAAGGCCGGGATCCACGGCACCCGCTCCTCGAACTGCATCAGCGCCGTGTCCCGGTCGAAGCCCGTGAAGAGCGGGATGCTGAGCGCGAAGGTGAGGAGCGCGAAGGCGAGCGCGATGCGCTTGGCTCCCGTGCCGGCGCGGTCGCCGGCCAGCAGCACCAGCACGCCGCCCACGATCGGGGTCCAGACGACGAGGCTCAGCAGCGGCCAGTCGGCGAGCATCCGGGTGTCCCCCTCAACGCGTCAGCGCCAGCAGCCAGCTCACGAAGGCGAGCAGCCCCACGAGCATGGCGAAGGCGTAGTGGTAGAGGTATCCCGTCTGGACCTGGCGCGCCACGACCGCCGCGAGGCCGACCAGGCGGGCGGTGCCGTTGACCAGCGCGCCGTCGATGACGAGCACGTCCCCGACCTTCCACAGCAGCCGGCCGAGCGCCCGCGCCCCGCCCGCGACGACGATCTCGTTGAAGTCGTCGGCCCAGTACTTGTGGACGAGCGCCACGTACAGCGGACGCGCGACCCGCGCCGCCAGCCCCGCGAGCGCCGGCCGCCACAGGTAGACCACCGCCGCCGTCGCCACACCCGCCGCGGCGAGCCAGAAGGGCGGCGTCTGCACCGCGTGCGCCGCGAAGGCGAGGGCCCCCTCGAAGTGCGCCGCCAGCCGCCCCAGCACGTCGTGCTCGGGCGCCACGCGCAGCGCCTCGCCGAACCATCCTCCGAAGAGCAGCGGCTGCACGGTCAGGGCGCCGATCGCGACCGACGGGATGGCGAGCAGCACCAGGGGCACCGTCACCACCTTCGGCGACTCGCGCAGATGCGCGCGCGTGTGCTCGTCCATGCGCTCGCGCCCGTGGAAGACGAGGAAGAACATGCGGAAGGTGTAGAGGGCTGTGACGAACACGCCCGCCAGCACCGCCCAGTAGGCGAACTCCGCGCCCCAGCGCTGCGCCCCGTGCGCCGCCTCGATGATGTGCTCCTTGGAGTAGAAGCCGGAGAAGCCCGGCGTGCCGATGAGGGCGAGCGCGCCGATGACCGCCGTCCAGTAGGTCACGGGCATGTAGCGGCGCAGCCCGCCCATCTTGCGCATGTCCTGCTCGTGGTGCATGGCGATGATGACCGAGCCCGCCGCGAGGAACAGCAGCGCCTTGAAAAAGGCATGCGTCATGAGGTGGAAGATGGCCGCGGCGTAGGCCGAGGCGCCGAGCGCCACGGCCATGTAGCCGAGCTGCGACAGGGTCGAATAGGCGATGACGCGCTTGATGTCGTGCTGGACGATGCCCAGGAGACCGGTCGCGAAGGCCGTCACCGCCCCGACCACGAGCACCAGCGACAATGCCGCCTCCGAGAGCTCGTAGAGGGGCGACATGCGCGCGACCATGAAGATACCGGCGGTCACCATCGTCGCCGCATGGATCAGGGCCGAGATCGGCGTCGGGCCTTCCATGGAGTCCGGCAGCCACACGTGCAGCGGCACCTGGGCCGACTTGCCCATGGCCCCGATGAAGAGCAGCACGCAGATCACGGTCAGAACCGGCCACTCGACGCCCGGCCATAGCGACATGGTGAGCTCGCGCGCCATCGGGGCGGCGGCGAAGACGTCCGCGTAGTCGAGGCTGCCGAAATAGGCCAGGATCGCGGCGATCCCGAGCAGGAAGCCGAAGTCGCCGACGCGGTTGACCAGGAAGGCCTTGAGGTTGGCGCGGATCGCCGACTCGCGCGTGTACCAGAAGCCGATCAGCAGGTAGGAGACGAGGCCGACCGCCTCCCACCCGAAGAAGAGCTGCAGGAAGTTGTTGCTCATGACGAGCATGAGCATGGAGAAGGTGAACAGCGCGATGTAGGCGAAGAAGCGGTTGTATCCCGGATCGTCGTGCATGTAGCCGATGGTGTAGATGTGCACCATCAGCGAGACGAAGCTCACCGTGGTGACCATGAGCGCCGTGAGACGGTCGATCAGGAAGCCGATCTCGAAGCGGATGCCGTCGCTCACCATCCAGGTGTAGACGGCGCCGTCGAAGGGCGGGGCCCCGTTGAGCGTGACGTCCCACAGCACCACCAGCGACAGCACGAAGGACACCGCCACGCCGAGGATGGCCACGGTGTGGCAGGCGGTGCGCCCCAGGCGCGGCCAGAAGGCCCCGAAGAGGCCCGCGACGAGCGCGCCGAGCAGCGGGGCGAGCGGGATGCCGAGGTAGACGTAGCGCACGGCTCAGCCCTTCATGCGGTCGAGGTCGTCCACGTTGATGCTGCCGCGGTTGCGGAACAGCACCACGAGTATGGCCAGCCCGATCGCGGCCTCCGCCGCCGCCACCGTCAGCACGAAGAAGACGAAGACCTGCCCGGTGGTGTCGCCCAGATAGCGCGCAAAGGCCACGAAGTTGGTGTTGACCGCGAGCAGCATGAGCTCGATCGCCATCAGCAGCACGATGACGTTCTTGCGGTTGAGGAACACGCCCGCCACCGCGATGCAGAAGAGCGCCGCCCCCAGGACCAGGTAATGCGAGAGGGGGATCATCCCTCGCCCTCCCCCGCCGGCGGCAGGCGCACCAGCCGCACCCGCTCGCGGCGGCGCACCCGCACCTGCCGCGCCGGCTCCTGGCGCTTGACGTCTGGGCGGCGCCGCAGCGTGAGGGCGATCGCGGCCACGATCGCCACCAGCAGGATGAGCGCCGCCACCTCGAAGGCGTAGAGATGCTGGGTGTAGAGCGTCTCGCCGAGGGCCTTGGTGTTGCTGTAGCCCGCCCCCTGGGGCGGCGGCGCCTCCATGCGCTGCGGGCCGAAGCGCGCCGGGCCCAGCACCGAGGCCATCTCCCAGACGATGATCGCCGCCACCGCCAGCCCCAGCGGCAGGTAGCGGGCGAAGCCCGCGCGCAGCGCCGCGAGGTCGATGTCCAGCATCATGACCACGAAGAGGAACAGCACCATGACGGCGCCGACGTACACCAGCACCAAGGTCAGGGCCAGGAACTCCGCCTCCATCAGCAGCCACAGCGCCGCGCTCGTGAAGAAAGCGAGCACCAGGAAGAGCACCGAGTGCACCGGGTTGCGCGCGGTGATAACGCCGAGGGCCGCCGCCAGCAGCACGGCGCCGAAGGCGTAGAACAGGAACTCCTCGAAGCTCAGCGGCACCTTCTCCTCCCGGGCTAGCGGTAGCGCGCATCCGCGGCGCGGTCGGCCGCGATCTGCTCCTCGTAGCGGTCGCCGATGGCGAGCAGCTTGTCCTTGGTCATGATCTGCTCGCCGCGGTGCTCGAAATGGTACTCGTAGATGCGCGTCTCGACGATGGAGTCCACGGGGCAGGCCTCCTCGCAGAAGCCGCAGAAGACGCACTTGAAGAGATCGATGTCGTAGCGCGTGGTCCGCCGCGTGCCGTCCTCTCGCGGGGCCGACTCGATAGTGATGGCGAGCGCCGGGCACACCACCTCGCACAGCTTGCAGGCGATGCAGCGCTCCTCGCCGTTGGGATAGCGGCGCAGGGCGTGCAGCCCCCGAAAGCGCGGCGACTGCGGCGTCTTCTCCTCGGGGTACTGGACCGTGATCTTGCGCGCGAAGAGGTACTTCCCCGTCAGGCGCAGGCCCATGAGCAGCTCCCAGAGGAGGAAGCTCCTGACGTAATCCAGCAGTGCTCTCATCGCCCTGCCCTCCTCATGCGAACCACGGCGCGAGACGGAAGTGCTGCGCGAGGCCCTCGACGAACAGCCACACGATCGTGAGCGGCAGGAAGACCTTCCAGCCGAGGCGCATGATCTGGTCGTAGCGGTAGCGCGGGAAGGTGGCGCGGAACCACAGGAAGCAGAACAGGAAGAAGGCCGTCTTGGCGAGCAGCCAGTGCATGCCGCTGCCGATCACGGCGCCCACCACCGGGACCGCGTACCAGGACTCGGGCGCCCATCCCTCGAAGGGCGAGAGCCAGCCGCCCAGGAACATCAGCGCGGTGAGCGTGGAGATCAGGATCATGTTGGCGTACTCGGCGAGGAAGAAGACGCCGAAGGCGATCCCCGAGTACTCCACGTGGAAGCCCGCGACGATCTCCGACTCGCCCTCGGCGACGTCGAAGGGCGCGCGGTTGGTCTCGGCCACGCCCGAGATGAAATAGACGAGGAACAGGGGCAGCAGCGGCCACACGAACCAGTTGAGCGGGTTGCCCGCCTGCTTGAGCACGATCTCGCGCAGGTTGAGGCTGTCGCCCACCATGAGCACGCCGACGAGCGCGAAGCCCATGGCGATCTCGTAGGCCACCATCTGCGCCGCCGAGCGCATGGCCCCGAGCAGCGCGTACTTGGAGTTCGACGCCCAGCCGGCGACGATGATGCCGTAGACGGCGAGCGAGGTCAGCGCCAGCACGTAGAGGAGCGCCGCGTCGATGTCGGCGAGCAGCAGCCCCTCGTCGAAGGGCACCACCGCCCAGGCGGCGAGCGCCGGCCCGATGGCGAGCACCGGCGCCAGCAGGAACAGGAAGCGGTTGGCGTTGGCCGGGACGATGATCTCCTTGCTGAGGAGCTTGAGGGCGTCGGCGATGGGCTGCAGCCAGCCGCGCGGGCCGACGCGGTTGGGCCCGATGCGCACCTGGATGTAGCCGATGATCTTGCGCTCGGCGAAGGTGAGATAGGCCACCGCCCCCATCAGCGGCAGCACGATGGCGAGGATCTTGGCCACGATCAGCGCCGGGAGCTGGATCGGCTCCGGCACCGCCGCCCACAGGTTCTGGATGGTCTCGATCATCGCCCCCTTCCACGCGCCCCGTCACCCGGCGACGATCTCGAGCGGGCCCACCGCCGGCCCCAGCCCCTCGCTGCCCGGCACGCCCGCGTGCACCAGCGCGCAGCCCTCGGCCACACGGCGGTCGAGCACGACCTCGAGCTCCGCCTGCGTCCCGTCCTGGCGCACGCGCACCCGCGCGCCCGCCGCAAGCCCCAGGCGTGCCGCCGTGGCCGGGGCCACCCGCAGCGCCGCCTCGACGGCGAGCGGCGTCTCCTGCAGGGGCCGCGAGCGGCGCACGAGGGGGTCGACGGCATAGATCGGCACGTCGCCCACCCGCCACAGGGAGGCCGCCGTCTCGGGCAGCGCCACGGCCGCCACCGTCCCCGCGGGATCGGGGGCGGCCTCGACCGCCGCGCGCACCTCGCGCCGGATCTCGTCCGGGTCCTCGTAGCCGAAGCCCTCGAGGTCGAGGAGCGTGCCGAGCACGCGCAGGATCTTCCACGCCGGGCGCGCCTCCCCCGGCGGGCGCGCCGCCCCTTCGAAGGACTGCCAGCGCCCGTCCGCGTTGACGAAGGTGCCCGAGGTCTCGGCGAAGGCGGCGGCCGGCAGCGCCACGTGCGCCCACCGCCGCCCGGCCTCCGACAGCCAGGGCGCGATCTGGATCACGAGCTCGGCCTCGCCCAGCGCGCGCGCGGCCGCGGCCGGATTCCAGGCGTCGCGCTCGGGCTCTACGCCGAGGAGCACGTAGGCCCTGCGCGGGCGCTCGAGCATGGCACGCGCGTCCAGCCCCGCCGGCTGCGCGGGCGCGCCGCCCGGGCCGCGGTGCGGCACGGCGCCGGCGAGCCAGGCGCCGGCGGCGTTGGCGCCGAAGGGGAGCTCGGCCAGCGCCGCCCCCGAGGCCGCCGCCACGTAGCCGGCCAGCAGGCGCAGGGCCCCGAACCAGGGCGAGGCGTGCGCCTGCGCTCCCAGCACGACCAGGCCACGACCGGCCCGGCGCAGCGTGTGGGCGACCGCCGCGTGCGCCTCCTCCACCCGCGCGCCCTCGACCAGGCCCGCCACGGCCGGCGGCACGGCGATGTCGCTATGGCGCACGAGGTCGGCGGCGATCGCGGCGAGCGCCCGCACCATGCCCGGCGGGTCGGTGATCAGCCGGTGCGCCACCGGGAAGTAGAACTCGTAGTCGACCGGGTTGAGCACGGCGATCTCGGCGCCGCGCATCCCCGCCTTGCGCAGCCTGAGCCCCAGAAGCGGCTGGTCCATGCGGATGTCGGAGCCGACGAGCAGCGCGGCATCCACGCGCTCGAGCTCCGGGATGCGCATGCCGAGGCCCGGCGCGCGCCCCATGGCGGGGTCGGCGCCAAAGTCGCCCTGGCGCAGCCGGTGATCGACATTGCCGCTGCCGAGCCCGCGGGCGAGCTTCTGCGCGAGGTAGAGCTCCTCGACCGTTGCGCTCGGGGAGACGAGCACACCCACCGCATCCGGCCCGTGCGCGGCCACCACCTCGCGCAGGCGCGCCGCGGCGCGCTCGAGCGCGAGCTCCCAGTCCGCCTCCTGCAGCACGCCGCCCTCGCGCAGCAGCGGGCGCTCGAGGCGGTCGGGCCCGTAGAGGCCCTCGTAGCTGAAGCGGTCGCGGTCCGAGAGCCAGGTCTCGTTCACCTCCTCGTTGTCGTGGGGCACCACGCGCATCACGCGCCCGCGCAGGGTGTGGATGTGGATGTTGGAGCCGACAGCGTCGTGCGGGGCCACGCCCTCGTGCTGGATAAGCTCCCAGGGCCGCGCGCGGAAGCGAAAGGGCTTGGAGGTGAGCGCCCCCACCGGGCACAGGTCGATGACGTTGCCCGAGAGCTCGGAGCGCAGCGGGTGCGGCACGTAGGTGGTGATGCGCATGTGCTCCCCGCGCCCGACCGCCCCGAGCTCCTTCACGCCCGCGATCTCCTCGCCGAAGCGCACGCAGCGCGTGCAGTGGATGCAGCGCGTCATGTCGGTGGCCACCAGGGGGCCCAGGTCCGGGTCGGCCACCACGCGCTTGCGCTCGGCGAAGCGCGAGACGTCGCGCCCGTAGCCGAGGGCGAGGTCCTGGAGCTCGCACTCGCCGCCCTGGTCGCAGATGGGGCAGTCGAGCGGGTGGTTGATGAGCAGGAACTCCATGGTCGCCTTCTGCGCGGCGAGCGCCTTGGGCGAGCGCGTGTAGACCTTCATCCCGTCGGCGACCGGCGTCGCGCAGGCCGGCAAGGCCTTGGGCGCCTTCTCCACCTCGACCAGGCACATGCGGCAGTTGGCCGCCACCGAGAGCTTGGGGTGGTAGCAGAAGCGCGGGATGCGGATGCCGTGGGCGTCCGCCACCTCGATGAGCATCTGCCCCTTGCGCGCCTTGAGGGGGCGGCCGTCGATCTCGATCGTGACCTCGTCGCTCATGGCCTCGCGCCCCCGCCCCTCAAGCCGCCGTCCGTGCGGCGCCCGGTCCCACCAGGCAGCGCCCGTGCTCGATGTGGTAGGCGAACTCGTCGCGGAAGTGCTCGAGGAAGCTCTGGACGGGCATGGCGGCGGCGTCGCCCAGCGCGCAGATGGTGCGCCCGGCGATGTTGCCCGCCACCTCGTCCAGGAGGTCGAGGTCCTCGGGCCGCCCCTGGCCGCGCTCGATGCGGCTGACGACGCGGTAGAGCCAGCCCGTGCCCTCGCGGCAGGGCGTGCACTGGCCGCAGGACTCGGCGTAGTAGAAGCGCGAGATGCGCTCGAGCACCCGCACCATGCAGGTGGTCTCGTCCATGACGATAACGGCGCCGGAGCCGAGCAGCGAGCCCGCGGCCTGCACCGACTCGTAGTCCATGTTGACGTCCATCATCACCTCGCCCGGCAGCACGGGCACCGAGGACCCGCCGGGGATGACGGCCTTGAGCCGGCGCCCGCCGCGCACGCCGCCGGCCATCTCGAGCAGCTCGCGGAAGGGCGTGCCGAGCGGCACCTCGTAGTTGCCGGGCCGCTCGACGTGCCCCGAGACGCTGAAGATCTTCACGCCCCCGGACTTCTCGGTGCCGAGCGAGGCGAACCACTCGCCACCGCGGCGCATGATCGCGGGGATGGAGGCGAGCGTCTCGGTATTGTTGATGGTCGTCGGGCGCCCGTAGAGCCCGTAGCTCGCCGGGAAGGGCGGCTTGTAGCGCGGCATGCCCTTCTTGCCCTCGAGCGACTCGAGCAGGGCCGTCTCCTCCCCGCAGATGTAGGCCCCGGCCCCGAGCGTCGGGTAGAGGTCGAAGTCCCATCCCGAGCCCAGGATGTCGCGCCCGAGCAGGCCCTCGGCGTAGGCCTCCTCCACCGCGCGCGCGAAGCGCCGGTAGGGCTCGTCAATGAACTCGCCGCGCATGTAGTTGTAGCCCACGGTGGCGCCGATGGCGTAGCCGGCGATGGCCATGCCCTCGACCACGGCGTGCGGGTTGAAGCGCAGGATGTCGCGGTCCTTGCAGGTGCCGGGCTCGGACTCGTCGGAGTTGCACACGATGTACTTCTGCCCCGGGGCGCTGCGCGGCATGAAGCTCCACTTGAGCCCCGTGGGGAAGCCCGCGCCGCCGCGCCCGCGCAGGTTGGACCGCTTGACCTCCTCGATCACCTGCTCGGGCGGGATGCGCTCGGTGAGGATGCGCCGCCAGGCCTCGTAGCCGCCGACCTTGAGGTAGGTCTGCAGGCTCCAGGGCTCGTCGTGCCCGAGGGTGGCGAAGCAGACCTTCTCAGCCATCGTCGCGCTCCAGGCGGTCGAGGATCTCGTCCACCTTCTCGGGGGTGAGGTTCTCGTAGTAGACGTGGTCGATCTGCATCGCGGGCGCACCGCAGCACGCGGCCAGGCACTCCTCCTCGCGCTTGAGGTAGTAGCGCCCGTCCGGGGTGCTCTCGCCCGCCTTGATGCCCAGGCGGCGCTCGAGGTGGGCGAGGATCTCCTCGCCGCCGCGCAGCATGCAGGAGACGTTGGTGCACACCGAGATGTGGTGGCGGCCCACCGGGCGCGTCTCGAGCATGGAATAGAAGGTGGCGACCTCGTAGACCGAGATCGGCTCGAGGTCCAGGTACTCGGCCACCGCGTCCATCAGCGGCACCGTCAGGTAGCCGCCGTTGTGGTGCTGCACGATGCGCAGCGCCGCCAGCACCGCGGAACGGCGCCGCTCCGGCGGGTAGCGCCGCACCCAGTCGTCGATCTCGGCCCGGACCTTCTCGTCCAGCACCACGCGCCCCGCGCCCGCGTCCCGCGCCGCGCTCACCGGTCGATCTCCCCGAAGACGATGTCCTGCGTGCCGATGATGGCCACCACGTCGGCGAGCATGTGCCCGCGCGCCATCTCGTCCATGGCCGACAGGTGCGCGAAGCCGGGCGCGCGGATCTTGAGGCGATAGGGCTTGTTGGCCCCGTCCGAGACGATGTAGATGCCGAACTCCCCCTTCGGGTGCTCGACGGCGGCGTAGGCCTCGCCCTCGGGCACGCAGTAGCCCTCGCTGAAGAGCTTGAAGTGGTGGATGAGCGCCTCCATGTCGCGCTTCATCTCCTCGCGCGGGGGCGGCGCCACCTTGTGGTCGTCGACCATCACCGGCCCGGGATTGGCGCGCAGCCAGTCTATGCACTGGCGGATGATGCGGTTCGACTGGCGCATCTCCTCGATGCGCACCAGGTAGCGGTCGTAGCAGTCGCCGTTGCTGCCGACGGGGATGTCGAAATCCAGGCGGTCGTAGACCTCGTAGGGCTGCTTCTTGCGCAGGTCCCAGGCGATGCCCGAGCCTCGCAGCATGGGCCCCGAGAAGCCGAGCGCCAGCGCGCGCTCCGGCGGCACCACGCCGATGCCCACCGTGCGCTGCTTCCAGATGCGGTTGTCCGTGAGCAGCGTCTCGTACTCGTCCACGCGCTTGGGGAAGCGCTCGGTGAAGCGCTCGAGGAAGTCGAGCAGCGAGCCCTCGCGCTCGGCGTTGAGCCTGCGCACCTCGCGCTCGCTGCGCCACTTCGAGGGCCGGTACTTGGGCATCTCCTCCGGCAGGTCCCGGTAGACGCCGCCGGGGCGGTAGTAGGTCGCGTGCATGCGCGCGCCCGAGACCGCCTCGTAGCAGTCCATGAGGTCCTCGCGCTCGCGGAAGCAGTAGAGGAAGACCGTCATGGCGCCGATGTCGAGCGCGTGCGAGCCCAGCCACAGCAGGTGGTTGAGGATGCGCGTGACCTCGTCGAACATCACGCGGATGTACTGGGCGCGGATGGGCGGCTCGATGCCGAGCAGCTTCTCGATGGCGAGCACGTAGGCGTGCTCGTTGCACATCATGGACACGTAGTCGAGGCGGTCCATGTAGCCGATCGAATGGTTGAAGGGCTTGCTCTCGGCGAGCTTCTCGGTGGCGCGGTGCAGCAGCCCGATATGCGGCTCGGCGCGCTCGATGACCTCGCCGTCCATCTCCAGCACCAGGCGCAGCACGCCGTGGGCCGAGGGGTGCTGGGGCCCGAAGTTGAGCGTGAAGTTGCGGATCTCGGGCACGCTCAGGCCTCCTCGCCGGCGGCGCCCCCGGCGCGCGCGCAATGCGGGTCGCGCCGAATCACGCGCGGGGTGTTGACGCGCGGCTCGATGCTCACCGGCTCGTAGACCACGCGGCCGCGCTCCGGGTCGTAGCGCACCTCCACGTGGCCGCTGAGCGGGAAGTCCTTGCGGAAGGGATGCCCCACGAAGCCGTAGTCGGTGAGGATGCGCCGCAGGTCCGGGTGCCCCTCGAAGACGATGCCGAACAGGTCGAAGGCCTCGCGCTCGTACCAGTTGGCCGAAGGCCACACGCCCGTCACCGTGGGCACCACCGGGAACTCGTCGTCCGGCGCGAACACCCGCAGGCGCAGCCGCCGGTTGTGCGTCACCGAGAGCAGGTGGTAGACCACCGCGAAGCGCGGCCCTTTCCAGCGCGGCCCCTCGTCCGCCTCGCGCCCACGGCCGCGGCTGAAGCCGGTGGCGCTCGCCTCCGTGGTCTCCCAGTCGGTCTCTCCATAGGCGAGGTAGTCGACCCCGCACAGGTCCATGAGCTGCTCGAAGCGCAGCTCGGGCTCGTCGCGCAGCGCCGTGCACACCTCGACGAGGCGCTCGGGCGCGATCTCGGCCGTGACCTCGCCGAGGGCCACCTTGCAGGCGCGCACCGCCTCCCCGAAGCGCCCGCGGATGCGCTCGGCCAGCTTGTCGGCAGCCCCGGTCACGGTGCGGAGGTCCCCTTTCAGGCGCGCTCGAGGGTCGCGCGCCGGCGGATCTTGTTCTGAAGCTGCAGGATGCCGTAGAGCAGCGCCTCGGCCGTCGGCGGGCAGCCCGGCACGTAGATGTCCACGGGCACGATGCGGTCGCAGCCGCGCACCACCGAGTAGGAGTAGTGGTAGTAGCCGCCGCCGTTGGCGCACGAGCCCATGGAGATCACCCAGCGCGGCTCCGCCATCTGGTCGTAGACCTTGCGCAGCGCCGGCGCCATCTTGTTGCACAGCGTGCCGGCGACGATCATCACGTCGGACTGGCGCGGGCTCGGGCGGAAGACCACGCCGAAGCGGTCGAGGTCGTAGCGCGAGGCCGCCGCGTGCATCATCTCGACCGCGCAGCAGGCGAGCCCGAAGGTCATGGGCCAGAGCGAGCCCGTGCGCGCCCAGCTCAGCAGGTGCTCGGCGGTGGTCGTGGTGACGCCGCCCTCGCGCAGCAGGTGCTCTACTCCCATTCCAGCGCCCCCTTGCGCCACTCGTAGGCGAAGCCGACCACCAGGATGCCGAGGAAGATCGCCATGGCCACCAGGCCCTCGGTGCCGATGCGGTCGAGCACCACCGCCCAGGGGAAGAGGAAGGCGATCTCGAGGTCGAAGATGATGAACAGGATGGCCACGAGGTAGTAGCGGACGTCGAACTTCATCCGCGCGTCCTCGAAGGCCTCGAAGCCGCACTCGTAGGGCGAGAGCTTCTCGGGGTCGGGGCGGCGCGGCCCGAGAACGAAGCCGGCCATCAGCGGGAGCACCCCGAAACCGGCGCCGATCGCCAGGAACAGCAGGATCGGCAGATAGCTCTCGAGCATCACTCCTCCCCCGGGCCGCGGGCGCTGGTTGTTGGACGTTTTCCGCCTGGGGCCATGGGCCGGCGTCGCCTTGGCACCGATTCGCCGCAGTCTACGGGCCGCGCGCGCGCAGTGTCAAGCAAGCGCACGGCACAAAAGCCCTTCGGAAACAACGACATAAGTCTTCATTATTTTTTCTGCCCCCATAAGCGCACACCCGCTCGGCGCCGGGCCTCCCACCCCAGCGAGCCGCGCCCATAACGCGCCTATAATGCGCGCGCCATGGACGACACCGCCCCCATCGCATTCGTCACGGGAACGAGCTCCGGCCTCGGCCGGGGGCTGGCGCGCGTGCTGCTCGACGAGGGCTGGCGCGTCCACGGCTGCAGCCGGCGGCCGTCGGACATGGAAGGGCTGTGCCACGCGCGCATCGACCTGGCCGACCACGCCGCCGTCGGCCCCGCGCTCGACGCGCTGCTCGGCGCCCTGCCCCGCCTCGACCTCGTCGTGCTCAACGCCGGCGTCCTCGGCCGCATCCGCCACCTCGCGGAGACCCCGCTCGAGGACCTGCGCGCGATCTTCGAGGTCAACGTCTGGGCCAACAAGACGGTCATGGACTGGCTGCACCGCTGGGGGCGGCCGGTGCGGCAGGTGGTGATGATCTCCTCCGGGGCCGCCGTACTCGGCAACAAGGGCTGGGGCGGCTACGCGCTGTCCAAGGCCGCGCTCAACATGCTCGCGCGCCTCTACGCGCACGAGTTCCCGGACACGCACATCACGGCGCTCGCCCCCGGCATCGTCGACACGCCGATGATGGACCACCTGTGCGAAGAGGCCGACGCCGAGACCTTCCCGGCGCTCAAGCGCCTGCGCGCCGCGCGGGGCACGCCCGCCATGCCGGGGCCCGAGGAGGCCGCCCGGCGCGTGGTCTCCGTGCTCGGGGCGCTCCGCGAGCGGCCCAGCGGCAGCTTCGTCGACATCCGCGAGATCCTCGACCCCGAGGCCTACGCGGCGCTCTACGGCCGCCCCGCCGGCCGCTAGCGGCGGATCTCGATCTCCCAGCCCTCCGGGCCGTGCGCCACCCCGAGCAGCGCCACCCCGCGCGCCCGGCACCAGGCCGCCACGTCCTCGCCGCAGGGCGGGTAGCTCGTGAGCAGCCGCGCCCGCGTCCCCGGCGCGAGCCCCGCCACTGCCTCGTTGATGGCGAGCAGATACCCGGGGCAGGTCAGCCCGCGGACGTCCACCACCGTGACCCCGTCCGCCACCGTCACCGCCCGCGCCCGCACGCCCGAGCGCCCCGCCGGACCGCGCCGGCCCCGGCCTCTCAGGCCGAGCCCGCTCCGCAGCCATGCCGGCACCGCCAGCCTCACGGCTCGCTCACTGTCCCGTCGTGCTCCACTACGGGCAGGTGCCCGTCCGCGGCCTCCAGGTTGGGCGGCCGGTACTCGATGCGCTTGGTGCAGCATCCGTTGCTCACCTGCACCATCTCCCCCAGCCGGTCCAGCGCCGCCCGGTGGATCATCTCGTTGACGTACCGCATGCCCTCAGCGGGCCGGTTGTATCTCCCCAGGTGCCGGGCCAGCCAGCCGACACGACCGTCCCGCCCGCCTAGGACGCGCCGGTAGGGAACGGCACGGCTGAAGAGATATTTACCCAGCGAATCATGCTGCGGCGCCAACGGGTCGGGATGGATGTGCTCGGCCCGGTACGCCTCGTCGAACGCGAGGTCCGTGGCCGCCGCCACCTCGCGGATCATCCAGTCGAGGGACACGTCCGCGAGGCCGCGTTCCTCGTAGCTGCCGCCCACGTCCGAGTGGACCCCCGGGAACCAGACCTGCTTGACCCGCTCGCGGTCCACGCGCTCGTCCTCGCGCACCTGCCACAGCGTCGGCTCGAACGGCCCGCGCAGCTCGTCTATCGCTAGCGCCTGGAAGGCGTGGTCCACGTGGTCGCAGAGCCGGACGTCGTGGAAGGCATGGCGCCTGCGGTTCCACCACGCAGCGAGCTTCGACGGGATGCCGAGCGCGCCCACCGTGTCCCAAACCCCGATGCAGCGGATCCGCACCTCCCCCTCCCACGCGTAGCTCGCCCGAATCCGGTCCCGGCCCGCCTGGTCCTTGCTGCGGTATGTCGCGTAGGCTGCGGACAGATGCTCGAGGC
>WGBS01000103.1 GCA_015494165.1 Gammaproteobacteria bacterium
GTGTCTGGACTGCCCCGAGGGGGTGTCCGACGACGTGACCTTCGTGGAGCTGGGCTGCGCGGGCCTCACGGTGCCGGTGCGCGGTCCGCGGCGCGCGCCCGCGGCCGCGGACCGCGGGCGCTGGCGGGTGGAGCTCGAAGTGGGGCCGGAGCTGCTGCGCCACGGCGATCCCGTGCTGGCGCTCATGGCCTTCCTGGACGAGGCGCACGCGCTCGGGCCGCACCGCGACGCCCTGTTCGTGGTGCTGCGCGAGCTGGTCGCGAACGCCCTCGAGCACGGCCTGCTCGGCCTCGACTCCGCGGCCAAGGCCGACGCCGAGGGCTTCGCGGCCTACTACGCCGAGCGTGACCGCCGGCTCGGGGCGCTGCGCGAGGGGCGCATCCGGCTGCGCCTCGAGCACGAGCCGCGCGCGGACGGCGGCGCCTTCCGCCTCACCGTCGAGGACACGGGACCCGGCTTCGACATCGCGCGTCTCGCCCGCGCCGATGCGCCGGCGACGGCTGCGCACGGGCGCGGCCTGGCGCTGGTGCGCGCCCTGTGCGAGCGGCTCGAGCACCGCGGGCGCGGCAACGTGGCGGAGGCCGTCTATGCCTGGCAGGCCGAGCGGCACGACTAACGCGCTCGAGCGGCGCCCGCGCGCAGGGGGCGGGACCGCGCTGGTGGCCGCCGACCCTTCGGCCTCGGCGCTCCGCGCCGTCGCCGCCCATCTCGCCCTGTGCACACTCGACGGCGAGGGCCGCATCCTCGCGGTCAACGAGCGCTTCTGCGCGCTCGCCGGCGCCGACCGCGAGCGCCTCCTCGGGTGGGGCCTCGACGTGCTGCGCATGGAGCACGCGGGCCGGCCGCTGCTGGAGGCCGCCGCGCCGGCGCTCGCGCGCGGCGAGGCGTGGCAGGGCGAGGTGCGCCTCGTCGACGTCGAGGACCAGGAGCGTTGGGCCGAGGGGTCGCTGGTGGAGCTCGCCGCAGACCCGCGCCGCGGCCGCCAGCTCCTCCTCGCGCTCACCGAGACCACCGCGCGCCGCCGGGCGGAGGCGGCGCTCGCGCGCCTCGAGGGGCGCATGCGCCAGCTCGTCGCGGGCAGCCCCCTGGTGCTCTATGCCACGCCGTGGGACGAGGCCTTCCGGCGCCTCAGCTACGTCAGCGAGGGCGTGCGCACGCTCCTCGGCCATCGCCGCGAGGCGGCGCTCGCGCCGGGCTTCTGGGAGCGGCACGTGCACCCGGAGGACCGCGCCTCGGTGCTGGCGCGCCTGCCGGTCCTCTACCGCGAGGGCCACCTCGAGGTGGAGTACCGCCTGCGCGCGGCGGACGGGGGCTGGCGCTGGGTGCGCGACCACCTGCGGCTCGCGCGCGACCCGCAGGGGAGCCCGGCGGAGATCGCCGGCGCCATGGTGGACGTCACGGAGCGGCGCCGCGCGGAGGACGCCCTGCGCGAGAGCGAGCGCAACCTCCGCACCCTCGCCGAGCACGCCGGCGACGCCATCCTCGTGGTGCAGGACGGCGTGCTGGTCTACGCCAACCGCGCGGCCCACGAGCTGCTGGGCCGGGAGCCTGGGTCGCTGGCGGGGGCGGCGCTGGGCGAGATCGCCTCGCGGCGCGGGCGCCGCGCGCTGGAGGCGCTGGTGGGGCGCTGGCTCGCCGGCGCGCCGGCGCCGGCGCGCAGCGACGGCTGGCTGCGGCGCCGCGACGGCACCGCCGTGGAGGTGGAGATGACTGCGAGCCGCATTCTATGGGACGGCGAGCCGGCGGTGGTGGTGGCCGCGCGCGACGTCGGCGTGCGGCGCGCCGCCGAGCGCGAGCTGCGCCGCGCGCGCGACGAGGCGCGCGCCGCCGAGCGTGCCAAGGCGGCCCTGCTCGCCAACACCAGCCACGAGATCCGCACCCCGCTCGCGGGCGTCATCGGCATGCTGGAGCTGATCGAGGGCGAGGCGCTGCCGCCGCGCGCCCGCCGGCGCGTGGCCAACGCGCGCGCCGCGGCCCGGCACCTGATGCGGCTCCTCGACGAGCTGCTCGAGCTCTCGCGCCTGGAGGCGGGCGCCTTCCCCGTGCGGCCCGAGCCCGTGCGGCTCGCGGCGCTCGTCGAGGAGGTCGCCCAGGGCTTCGCGGACGCGGCCGCCGCCAAGGGCCTCACGCTCGACTGGCGGGTCGATCCCGCCCTGCGCGCGCCCGTGCGCACCGATCCCGTGCGCCTGCGCCAGGTGCTCTCCAACCTGGTCGGCAACGCCGTCAAGTTCACCGAGCGCGGCGGCATCGAGATCGAGGCGCTCCCGGACGGAGAGGGCCGGGTGCGCGTCGAGGTGCGTGACACCGGATGCGGCATCGCGCCGGCGGACCTCGAGCGCGTGTTCCGGCCCTTCGCGCAGGCCGACGAGTCGGCCGCCCGCCGCCACGGCGGCACGGGGTTGGGGCTGGCCATCGCGCGCGAGGTCGCGGAGCGGCTGGGCGGCACCCTGGAGGTGGATTCCACGCCCGGGCGCGGCAGCCGCTTCACGGTGCGCCTGCCGCGCCAGGCCGCGGGCGCCGCGGAGGCGGCGCCGGCGCCTCTGGCCCGGCTGCGGGTGGGCGTGGCCTGCGGGGGCTTCGCGGGCGCGGCGCTGGAGGCGGCGCTGCGGCTGCTCGGCGCCGAGCCGGCCGCGCCCGACGCAGGCGGGCTCGACGCGGTCGTGGGCGAGCCCGGCGCGCTGCCGCCCCCGGGCGGCGGCCTCCGGCGCGTGGCCGTCTGCGCGCCCTGGGAGCACGGGGCGGGGGGCGGTGCCGATGCCATCGTCCACCGGCCGCTGGCGCTCGAGGAGCTCGCCCGCGCCGTCGCCGGCCGGGAGGACGCCCCGGAGGCGCGGGTCGGGGCACCGCGCCGCGCACCCGCGGGCGGCGACGTCGTGCGCGTGCTGGTGGTCGAGGACGACCCGGTCAACCGCGAGGTCGCGGTGGGCCTGCTCGAGCGCATCGGTTGCGAGGTGGTCGCCGAGCCCGCGGCCGAGCCGGCGTTGGCGCGCCTGCGCCGGCGCGAGCGTTTCGACCTCGTGCTCATGGACTGCCAGCTTCCGGGCATGGACGGCTACCAGGCGGTGCGCGCGCTGCGCGCGTGGGAGGCCTCCAGCGGCGTGCCCCGTGCGCGGGTGGTCGCCATGACCGCGCACGCCATGGCGGGCGACCGCGAGCGCTGCCTGGCGGTGGGCATGGACGGCTACCTGTGCAAGCCCGTCGCGCCCGGGGAGCTGGAGGCCCTGGTGGCCGAGGTGCGGGGCAAGGGGCACGCGCGCACCTCGGGCGAGACGCCGCCGCCGGCGGCAGGGGGCGGGGCGCTCGACCCCGCGCGTCTCGAGACCCTGCGCGCGAGCCTCGGCCCCGCCTTCGCGCGCGCCGTGCGCCTCTTCCTGGACGGGCTCGATGCGCGCCTCGAGTCCATCGGACGCGCGGCCGGGGCGGGCGACGGCGAGGCGCTCCTGCGCGAGGCGCACGCGCTCAAGGGCGCGGCGGCGAACCTCGGGGCGACGGGGCTGGCGAAGGCGGCCGACGCCGCGGTGCAGGCGGTGCGCGCCGGCCGCCTGCGCGAGGCGGCGGACGCGGCGGCCGCCATCCCGCCCGCGGCGGCGGCCGCGCGCGAGGCGCTGGCGGCCCTGCTCGAGAGCACCGCCTGAGGCGCGGGCTCAGGCGCCGGCCTGGCCCGCGCCGCGGTCGCGCGAGAGGGCCTCGAGCGCCTCGGCGGCGATCTCGCGCACGTCGGGGTTGGCGTCGGCGAGCAGCGGCTCGAGCCAGCGCCGCGCGGCCGGGTCGCCCGTCAGGCCAAGGAGGTGCGCGGCGTCGGCGCGCACGCCGGGCCGCTCCGAGCGGGTGAGCTCGCCGAGCGCCCCGATCCACTCGCTGAGCCGGCCTTCCGCCGCGAGCTGCTCGAGCAGGGCCGAGACGCCGATGCGCGCCTTGAGGTCGGCCTCCTCGTCGGCGAGCAGGGCCAGCAGGGCCGGCAGCCAGCGCGCGGGCTCGGCGGCGGCGCGCCGCGTCATCGCCTCGAGGCGCCCCGCGGCGAGCTCCTGCTCGACATAGCGCGCGAGCGCCCGGGTGTCGCCCGCGGCGGCGCGGGCCCACTCGCGGAGCTCCCCCTCGGTGTGCAGCCCCTGGAGCTCGAGCGGCCCGAGACGCAGCCAGGGCACGGCGCGGATGCCGAGCGCCCGCGCGCGCTCGGGCTCGCGGGAGATGTCCACCACGCGCAGCGCGCCGATGGCGCCGTCGGCGAGCAGGCGCTCGAGCGCCGCCCGCACGCGCGGACAGTAGGGGCAGCCGGGGGCGACGTAGAGCTCGGCCTCGGGCGCGGGCATGGAGCGCAGCATACGCCGCCGGAAGGCGCGAGGCGAGGGCCGGCCGCAGGCTCGCTCCCTGAGCCACCGCCCCGGTAGACTGGCCGCGCATGCTCCACCTCCACCACTCGAACCGCATGGAGCGGCTCGCGGACGGGCTCGCGCGCCTGCTCGCCGAGCCGCCGGAGGACCCTTTCCGCCCCGAGACCGTGGTCGTCCAGCACCCGGGGCTCGCGCGCTGGCTCGAGATCCGCCTCGCCGAGGCGCTCGGGGTGTGCGCCAACGTGCGCTTCCCGCTCCCGGCGCGCTTCGTCTGGGAGGCGGTGCGCGCGGTGCTCGGGCCCGAGGTGCCGGAGGAGGACCCGCTCGAGCGCGGGCGGCTCGCGCTGCGCGTCTTCGCCCTCCTGCCGGAGCTCCTCGGCGAGCCGCCGTTCGCCCCCGTGCGCCGCCACCTGGGCGAGGACCCGGGCGGGCGGCGGCGCTGGCGCCTCGCGGTGCGCGTCGCCGACGTGCTCGACCGCTACCAGGTCTACCGCCCGGAGCTGCTCGAGGCCTGGGCGCGCGGCGCCGAGCCCGGCGACTGGCAGGCGGCGCTGTGGCGGGCGCTGCGCCGGGGGGTGCCCGCCACGCGCGCCGAGCTCCTGCGCCGCTTCCTCGAGCGCTGGGACGCGGAGGAGGCGCGCGCCGCGGGGGCGTTGCCGCCGCGGCTCGCCGTCTTCGGCGTCTCCAGCCTGCCGCCGCGCTACCTGGACGTGCTGCGCGCGGTGGCGGACGTCGCCGACGTGCATCTCTTCTTCCACAACCCCTCGCGCGAGTGGTGGGGCGAGATCGTCTCCGTGCGCGGGCGCGCGCAGGCCGCCGCGGCCGACGCCGATGCGGCCGCCTACCTCGAGAGCGGCAACGCGCTGCTCGCCGCGCTCGGCCGCCAGGGGCGCGACTTCCTGTGGCTGCTGCACGAGGCCGAGACGCCCATGGTCGCGCACGAGGCCTTCGAGCACCCGGCGCCGGCCGCGGGCGCGAGCCTGCTCGCGCGCGTGCAGGCCGACATCCTCGAGCTGCGCGAGGGGCCGGGCCCGGGGGGCGAGGCCGCAGTCGCGGCCGACGACCGCTCGATCGCCTTCCACGTCTGCCACGGCCCCATGCGCGAGTGCCAGGTGCTGCGCGACCGGCTGCTGGAGCTGTTCGAGACGCTGCCGGGCCTGGAGCCGCGCCAGGTGATCGTCATGGCGCCCGACATGGAGCGTTACGCCCCCTACGTCGAGGCGGTCTTCGGCGCGCCGGGCGAGGGGCCGCGCATCCCGTACGCGATCTCGGACCGGGTCCCCGCGGCCTCGGATCCGCTGGTGCGCTGGCTGGACGGCTTCCTCGCCCTCCCCGAGGGGCGCCTGACGGTCTCCGAGGTCATGGGGCTGGTGGGGGCGGCGCCCGCCCGCCGGCGCGCGGGCCTCGACGAGGAGGCGCTCGAGGCGGCGCGCGCCTGGGTGGTGGGCCACGGCGTGCGCTGGGGCGCCGACGCCGGGGACCGTGCCGCTGCAGGTCTTCCGCCGAGCACGCTCCACACCTGGCGCTTCGGCGAGGAGCGCATGCTGGCGGGCTACGCCCTCCCGGAAGGGCCGGACGCGGACTTCGCGGTCTATGCCGGCCGTATCGCGCCCGGCGCCGGCGTCGAGGGGGAGCTCGCCGACGCGCTGGGGCGCCTGTGGCGCTACCAGGAGCGCCTCGCGCGCTGGCGCCGGGAGCTGCGGCGCGAGCGCACGCCGGCCGAATGGGAGGCGGCGCTCACGGCCGCCTTCGACGAGCTGCTGGAGCCGGCGGGCGACGAGGAGGAGGGTGTGCAGCGCCTGCGCGAGGCGGTGGCGGGGCTCGCCGAGGAGGCCGAGGCCGCCGGGGCGCAGGTCCCGGTGGCGCTGCCCGCGCTGCGCCTGATGCTCGCCGGGCGTCTCGGCGAGGGGCGCGCCGGCGTGCGCTTCCTGGGCGGCGGGGTGACCTTCTGCTCGCTCGCGCCCATGCGCAGCATCCCCTTCCGCGTGGTGTGCCTCCTCGGTATGGGGGACGCGGACTTCCCGCGCCGGGCGCGGCGCCCGGAGTTCGACCGCATGGCGGGGCGCTACCGCCGCGGCGACCGCAGCGCGCGCGACGACGACCGCTACCTGTTCCTGGAGGCGCTGCTGTCTGCGCGCGAGGCCCTGCACGTGAGCTGGGTGGGGCGCGACCCGCGCGACGACGGCGAGCGCCAGCCCTCGGTGGTGGTGGGCGAGCTGCTGGACTACCTCGACCGCCACTACCGGCCGGCCGAGGGCGAAGGGCCGCTGCGCGAGCGCCTGGTGCACGTCCACCCGCTGCAGCCTTTCAGCCCCGCGCGCTTCGAGGAAGGGGCGCCCACGCCGAGCTACGACGGCTTCTGGCTGCCGGGCGCCCGCGCGCTCGCCGTCCAGCGCGCCGGCGGCGCCGCGGACGCGGGCGAGCGCCTCCCGGACCCGCCGGAGCCCGCGGACGAGATCGAGCTCGCGCGGCTGGCGCGCTTCCTCGCCGACCCCGCGGCCGGGTATCTCCTCGAGCGCTTCGGCGCCTCGCCGGAGGGCGACGAGCCGCTCGCGCAGGAGGACGACGAGCCCTTCGTGCTCGACCGCCTCGCCCACTACCGCCTGTGCGAGCGCCTGCTGGCCCACCACGAGCGCGGCGTCCCGCGCGGGGCGCTGGAGGCGCGCCTGCGCGCCGAGGGGGCGCTGCCGGCCGGGCACGCGGGGCGCGCCGCGCTCGCGGCGGCCTGGGCCGAGGTCGAGCGTCTGTGGCGCGACCGGGTCGAGCGCTGGTGGGGCACGCCGGAGCCGCCGCGCGAGGTGCGCCTCGCGCTCGACGCGGCGGGCGGTGGCACGGTGCGCGTCTGCGGCGTGGTGCGCGGGCGCGTGCGCGAGGGCGCGCTGCTGCGCTACCGCCCGGGGTCGCTGCGCGCGCGCACCACGCCGC
>WGBS01000104.1 GCA_015494165.1 Gammaproteobacteria bacterium
CCCGCCGCGCAGGAGCCCGCACCCCCGGCGTCGGCGGCGCCCGCCCCCGCTGGCACGCCGCCGCAGGCAGCCACCGCGGCGGCGCGCCCCGCCATCCCTACGCCCCCAGCGAGCCGCGCGCTCTGCCCGCCGCCGCAGCCGCTCGCCGAGCGCGGGCGGGGCCGCCCGGAGGCGCGCGCCACGGCGTCCCTGCAGGTCGAGGCCGCCCGTTCCGAGATGCGCGGCGAGCGCCTCGGCGTCTTCGAGGGCGGCGTGACGCTGGAGCGCGCCGACCAGCGCCTGCGCGCCGAGCGCGTCGTCTACGACCGTGCGGCCGCGACCGTGGAGGCCGAGGGTGAGGTGCGCTACGGCGACGCGGGCCTCGAGCTCGCCGCCGCGCGCGGGCGCATGGACCTCGAGGCCGACCGGGGCCGCTTCGAGCAGGTGCGCTACCGCCTGCCCGCGGGCGGCGGGCGCGGCGAAGCCGAGCGCGTCGAGACCGAGGGCCGCACGCGCGCGCGCCTCGAGCGCGTGAGCTACACCACCTGCCCGCCGCAGGCCGAGGCCTGGAAGCTGCGCGCGCGCCGCATCGACCTCGACCGCGAGCGCGGCCGCGGGAGCGCGCGCCACGCCACCCTGCGCCTCGGCCGCGTGCCCGTGCTCTACAGCCCCTATCTCAGCTTCCCCATCGACGATCGCCGCAAGACGGGTTTCCTCGCGCCGGGTCTGGGGCGCTCGGACCGCACGGGCACGGACGTGCGCATCCCCTGGTACTGGAACATCGCCCCCAACTACGACGCCACCTTCGTGCCGCGCTGGATGAGCGACCGGGGCCTCCAGCTCGGCGCGGAGTTCCGCTACCTCACGGCGAGCTCGCGCGGCGAGGTGCAGGGCGAGTACCTGCGTGACGACCGCCGCACGGGCGACGACCGCGGGCTCGCGCGGCTGCGCCATCGAAGCCGCTGGGGCGCGCTGCGGTTCGACGTGGACGCCACGCACGTCTCGGACGCGCGCTACTTCGAGGACCTCGGCGCGAGCCTCGCCGCCGTCGCCACCACGCACCTCGAGCAGCGCGCGGACCTCGACTGGTCGCGCGGGCGCTGGTCGGCGCGCCTGCGCGCGCAGGCCTTCCAGACCGTGGATCCCTCCATCGCGCCTGCCGACCGCCCCTACCGGCGGCTGCCGCAGCTGCGCCTCGCGCTGGCCCCGGGACGCGGGCCCCTGGGGCTGAGCTGGTCGGGCCACCTGGAGGTGGTGCGCTTCGGCCACGAGGCGGCGGGCAAGACCACGGGCACGCGCGTGGACCTCCGTCCGCGCGTGAGCTGGCCGGTGCGCCGCCCCGGGTGGTTCGTCGAGCCCGCGCTGGCCGTGCGCCACACCCGCTACCGGCTCCAGGACCCCGGCGCGGGCAAGTCCGACGCCCCCAGCCGCACGCTCCCCACGGCGAGCCTCGACGCCGGCCTGTTCCTCGAGAAGCGGCTCGCCGGCGGCCGCCTCCTGCACACCATCGAGCCGCGGATCTACTACCTCTACGTGCCCTACGAGAACCAGGACGACCTGCCGGTCTTCGACACGGGGCTGCTCGACTTCTCCTGGGCGCAGCTCTTCCGCGAGGACCGCTTCTCGGGGCCGGACCGCGTGGGCGACGCCAACCAGCTCACGCTCGCCGTCACCACCCGCCTGCTCGAGACCGCGACGGGCGCCGAGCGGCTCTCGCTGGGCATCGGCCAGATCCGCTACTTCCGCGACCGGCGTGTGGTGCTGCCGGGCGGCAGCGTGGAGGGCGAACGCGGCTCGAACCTGGTGGCGCAGCTCTCGGCGCTTCCCTGGCGACCGCTGCGCCTGTCCGCCGCCGTGCAGTGGGACCCGTCCCCGGGGCGCGTGGAGCGCGCCGGGGTCGACCTGCGCTACCGCGCCGACGCGCACCGCATCCTCAACCTCGGCTACCGCTTCCGCCGCGGCACGCTCGAGCAGGTCGACCTCGCCGGGCGCTGGCGCCTCGCCACCGCCTGGCACGCGGTCGCGCGCTGGAACCGCTCGCTGCGCGAGGACACCGACCTCGAGCGCTTCGCGGGCGTCGAGTACGCGAGCTGCTGCTGGGCCGCACGCCTCGTGTGGCGCGAGTACGTGGCCGCCGCCGGGGCCGACGCGAACCGCGCGCTGCTGCTGCAGCTCGAGCTCAAGGGCCTCGGCAGCGTGGGCGAGCGCGTGGACCGCCTCCTCGAGCGTGGTATCCTTGGCTACCGGCGCGAGGCGCCGTGAGCCGCGCGCCCTTTCGCACGAACGTGATGTCCCGTCTCCACGCCCACATCCCGCGCGGCGGCGCGCGCCTGCTGGCCGCCGCGCTCGCGCTCCTCGCCTGCGCGGGTCTCGCGCGGCCCGTGGCCGCGGCCGTCGAGCCCATCGAGCGCATCGTCGCCGTCGTCAACGACGACGTGGTGCTCGAGAGCGAGCTGCGCAACCGCCTGCGCACGGTGGTGGCGCAGCTGCGCGAGCGGGCGACGCGCCTGCCGCCGGAGCCGGTGCTGCGCCGGCAGGTGCTCGAGCGCCTCATCCTCGAGCGCCTGCAGCTGCAGCTCGCCGAACGCCTCGGCATCCGCGTCGACGACGAGACGCTCAACCGCGCCATCCGCGACATCGCGCGCCGCAACGGCATGGACCTGGAGGCCTTCCGCGCCGCCCTCGAGCGCGACGGGTTCAGCTTCGAGCGCTTCCGCGAGGACATCCGCAACGAGATGATCATCGCCCGGCTCCAGCGCCAGCAGGTGGCGAGCCGCGTCACGGTCTCGGACCGCGAGGTGGAGGAGTTCCTCGCGAGCGCCCAGGCGCAGGCGCGCCGCGCCTACCACGTCGCGCACATCCTCATCGCCGTGCCGGAGGCGGCGAGCCCGGAGCAGATCGCCGCCGCGCGCCGCGAGGCCGAAGAGGTGGCCGCGCGCGCCCGCGCGGGCGAGGACTTCGCCGCGCTCGCCGTGGCCCACTCCGACGGTCAGAAGGCGCTGGAGGGCGGCGACCTCGGCTGGCGCAAGGCCGACGAGCTGCCGAGCATCTTCGCCGACGTGGTGCCGCGCATGGAGCCCGGCGAGGTGAGCGGGGTCATCCGCAGCCCGAGCGGCTTCCACATCGTCAAGCTGCTCGAGGTGCGCGGCGACGAGCCGCACGTGGTCGAGCAGGTGCGCCTGCGTCAGATCCTGCTGCGCCCGGGCGAGCTGCTGAGCGAGGACGAGGCGCGCCTGCGCCTCGAGCAGCTGCGCGAGCGCGTGCTCGCCGGCGAGCCCTTCGAGGCGCTGGCGCGCGCGCACTCCGAGGATGCGGCGAGCGCCGCGCGCGGCGGCGACATGGGCTGGCTCGCCCCCGCGGAGCTGCCGCCGCAGGTGGCCGAGGCCATACGCGGCCTCGCGCCGGGCGAGGTCAGCCGGCCCTTCCGCACGCCGGCCGGCTGGCACCTGGTGCAGCTCGTCGAGCGCCGCCGCAGCGACGACACCGAGGCGTACCGCCGCGCGCGCGCGCGGAAGCTGCTGCGGCAGCGCAAGGTGGAGGAGCGCCTGCAGCTGTGGCTGCGCCGGCTGCGCGACGAGGCCTACGTCGAGCTGCGCCTCGACCGCTGACGCCGCCCCCATGCGGATTGCGGTGACGCCAGGCGACCCCGCGGGGGTGGGCCCCGACGTGCTGCTGCGCGTCGCCGCCGAGGGCGCCCCCGCCGCCCTCGTCGCCTACGCCGACCCCGCGCAGCTCGCCGCGCGCGCGGCGCACCTCGGCCTCGACGTGCGCCTGGCCGACGACGACGGCGGCGCGGACGCCGCCCCGGGCCTGCTGCGCGTGCGCCCGGTGCCGCTCGCCGACCCCGCGGACCGGCCCGGGCGGCCCGAGCCCGCCAACGCCCCCGCGCTGCTCGCCGCGCTCGAGGCCGCGGTGCGCGACTGCATGGCGGGGCGCTGCGCCGCGCTGGTCACGGGCCCGCTCGCCAAGGCGATGGTCGCCGAGGGCACGGGGCGTCCCTTCACGGGGCATACGGAACACCTGGCCATGCTCACGGGGGGTGTCCCGGTCATGATGCTGGTCGCCGATGCCCTGCGCATCGCGCTCGCCACGACGCACCTGCCCCTGCGCGCCGTCCCGGACGCGCTCGACCGCGAGGGGCTCGCGCGCACGCTGCGCATCCTCGACCGCGACCTGCGCACACGCTTCCGCATCGAGGCGCCGCGCATCCTGGTCTGCGGCCTCAACCCCCACGCCGGCGAGGCGGGACGCCTGGGCGACGAGGAGACGCGGGTCATCGCCCCCGCCATCGCGCTGGCGCGCAAGGCGGGCGTGCGCGCCACGGGGCCGGTGCCGGCCGACACCGCCTTCACCCCTGCGCGGCTCGCCGGCTGCGACGCGGTGCTGGCGATGTACCACGACCAGGGGCTGCCCGTGATCAAGCACGCCGCCTTCGAGCGCGCGGTGAACGTGACCCTGGGCCTGCCCATCGTGCGCACCTCGGTCGACCACGGCACCGCCTACGAGCTCGCCGGCAGCGGGCGCGCCGACGCGGGCAGCTTCCGCGCGGCGGTCGAGCTCGCGGCGCGCCTCGCCGCATGAGCCACCGCCCGCGCAAGCGCTTCGGCCAGCACTTCCTGCACGACCCGCGGGTGGTGGCGGGCATCCTGCGCGCCATGGACCCGCGCCCGGGGCAGACCGTCGTCGAGATCGGCCCCGGCCTCGGCGCGCTGACCCTGCCGCTCCTCGAGCGCCTCGGCGAGCTCCACGTGGTCGAGCTCGACCGCGACCTGGTGCCGGAGCTCGAGGCGCGCGCCGCCGGCAAGGGCAGGCTCCACGTCCACCGGGCCGACGCCACACGCTTCGACTTCGCCGCCCTGGCGCCGCCCGGGGGGCGCATCCGCGTGGTCGGCAACCTGCCCTACAACGTCTCGACGCCGCTCCTGTTCCACCTGCTGGACCAGCTCGCGGCGATCGAGGACATGCATCTGATGCTGCAGAAGGAGGTCGTGCAGCGCATGGCCGCGAGCCCGGGAGGCAAGGACTACGGCCGGCTCTCGGTGATGGTGCAGTGGCGCTGCGCGGTCGAGCCGCTCTTCCACGTCGGCCCCGGCGCCTTCCGGCCGCCGCCGAAGGTGACCTCCACGGTGGTGCGGCTCGTGCCGCACGCGCGCCCTCCCTTCGAGGTGCGCGATGCGGCGCTGTTCGCGCGCGTGGTGGCGGCGGCCTTCTCGCAGCGGCGCAAGACGCTGCGCAACGCGCTCGCCGCGCTCGCGCCTCCGGAGCGCATCGCGGCGGCGGGGCTGGACCCTGGACACCGCCCCGAGCGGATACCGCCCGAGGGCTTCGCGCGGCTGGCGAACCTGCTGGCCGAAGAGGCCGGAGTGGAGGCTCAGAAGCGCGAGCGCACGCCGAGGTAGACGGCGCGCCGCTCGTACCATACCCCGGGACCCTCGCCCGCGCGGCCGCGGAGGCGCGCGGCGAGCTCGCGCAGGCGGCGCGCCGCCTGCGGCCGCGCGGGGGCGGGGCCCACTGCCTCGGCACCGGCCGGCGCCGAAGCTAGGTCGAGGCGCACGCTCTGGCGCAGCCAGGCGGGCTCGCCCGCCCCCTCGGCGGCCCGCACGGCGCCCGCGGCCACCAGCATCGCCAGCGCGGCGCCGAGAGAGCCCACGGCGTGTCGCCATCTGCGTGCGGAGACCCGCCTCACGGCTCAGAACCTCCGCTGCACGCCCAGGAACAGGAGCGTGTCGCGCGACCAGCGCTCGGCCGCATCGCGCCCGAAGTAGGGGCCGACGCCGCTCATGCGCTCCGGCAGCAGGGCCGCCGACGGCCGCCCCAGCGTCAGCGAGAAGGACAGCGACTCCTCGCCGGCGGCGGGCGGGTCGGCCAGCCGCAACGAGGGCGGCGGCGGCAGGATGCGGTCCTTGAGCTCGGCCCAGCTCCAGTGCAGCCCGGGCGGCTCGGCCGCGCGCGCGGCGGCGGTGAGCGCGACGCCGAGCGCCACGCCCACGGCAAGCACGAAGAGGATGTCGGGACGACGAAGGGGCCTGCGGTTCATGGCGCACCTCCCGGCACTGTCGGGGCCCCGGCGGGCCCGGCGTTGGGGCCAGTCTCGCGCCGCATGCCGCGGCCGTCAGCGACCTCCGTCACAGCCTGTGCGTGGCGGCGCCCGCAGTTTGCGCCACGGCCGCGAAACCTGCGCCGTATCAAAGGGTTGCGCTACCTCAGCCGCCCTCGCGGTAGTGCGGGTCCACCCAGCAGCGCGGCAGCGGCTCCCCGGAGGGGAACTCAAGCTCGGCCTTCGCGAAGGTGGCCGGGTCCTGCAGCTCCTCGCCCCAGTGGAAGCGCCCCACGACCTTCTCGCGGAAGGGATCGAAGAGCGAGCGCAGGTCCAGCACCTCCACCAAGTCGCCGCTGGGCTTGTGCCTCAGGTACATCGCCTCACCTCCCGGTTGATGCGGCGCCCCGCCGCCTCCATTGTGGACGTGGCGCCCGGCGGCGCGCATTTCAACTCACCGCACGCGGGCGCATGGGGGGCACGCCAATGGACCAGCCGCGCGAG
>WGBS01000105.1 GCA_015494165.1 Gammaproteobacteria bacterium
GGAGGTGCGCTTCCGCGACGAGGCCGCGGGCGAGGAGGCGGTGTGGCGCTACGAGGGCGGCCTCGGCGAGGTACTGGCCGAGGCGCTGGGGGAGGGCGAGCGCCTGCCGGACCCGCCCTTCACGGGCAGCCTCGAAGGGCGGGTCCGGCAGGCGCTCGCCCTCCCCCAGCGCCTCGGCGAGGTACTGGCCGAGGCCGCCCTCGTAGCGCCACACCGCCTCCTCGCCCGCGGCCTCGTCGCGGAAGCGCACCTCCAGCCCCGGGCACAGCACCGCCTTCGCCCGCAGCAGGTGGCGCAGGCGCGGCACCGAGAAGCGCGGCGAGTCGAAATAGCGCGGATCGGGCCAGAAGCGCACCGTCGTGCCGGTGTTGCGCCGCCCGACCTCGCCGACCACCTTGAGCTTCGAGACGCGCTCGCCGCCCTCGAAGGCCATGTGGTGGACCTTGCCGTCGCGGCGCACCCACACCTCGAGCCGCCGCGACAGGGCGTTGACCACCGAGACGCCCACCCCGTGCAGCCCGCCCGAGAAGCGGTAGCTCTTGCCCGAGAACTTCCCGCCCGCGTGCAGGCGCGTGAGGATGACCTCCACCCCCGGCAGCCTCTCGGTCGGGTGCAGGTCCACGGGCATGCCGCGCCCGTCGTCCTCGACCTCGAGGGAGCCGTCCTTGTGGAGGGTGACGGCGATGCGGCGCGCATGGCCGGCGATGGCCTCGTCGACGGCGTTGTCGATCACCTCCTGCGCCAGGTGGTTGGGGCGCGAGGTGTCGGTGTACATGCCGGGGCGCTTGCGCACCGGCTCGAGGCCGCTCAGGATCTCGATCGCGGAGGCGTCGTAGGCGCGGTTCATGTCGTTCGGGCCCGCATGAGGCGGGGGCCGGCGTCCGTCACGGGGTGAGCCCCTCCACCGGCGAGGCCTCCTCGGCGCCGTGGCGGATGCGCGCGATCGCCTCGCGCGTCGGGCGCGCGAGCGGCCCCTCGCACAGCCACACCGTGAGCAGCTCGTGGCGGTAGCGGAAGGCGTCGCCCGCGCTCACCGGGCGCCAGCGCGGCGCGGGCAGCGGGCGCAGCCGGCCGCTCGCGTCACCGAAGGCGTAGGTCTTGTACTCGCCGGTGTCGCAGCGCAGCCCTTCGTAGAGCACGTTGCGCGCCCCCGTGGGCGAGCGCACCACGACGAGATAGCGCACCACGTTGTCCTCCTTGCGGCGCAGCGCCGAGAGGTCCATGTAGTAGCGGAAGGGCGAGCCGCGCCGGTCCACCGGAAGCTCCACCAGCGCCTTCTCGTTCACGGCCTGCGGGATCTCGCTCGGAAGCTCGCGCCACGGCGCGCCCGGCGTGTAGGAGAAGTCGAAGAAGCCGCTCTCGTCCTCGTCCTCGGCGGCGCCGGCTGCCGCGCCGAGGACGGCGAGCATGATCAGGATAGGGAGGTGCCGCCGCATGCCGCGCACAGTATACAGCAGACGGGTTACAGGACACGGGGTGCGGGAGACGGGAAAGACCGAAACGGCTGCGCCCGAAGGGCGCTCCACCCCTCGCCTCCCGCCCCTCGTCTCTCGTCTCCGCGCCGCAGGCGGCCGCGGGTGGAAGCCGAGCCCGCTTCGCGGGAGTGCACGGGAGACGGGTGACGGGAGACGGGAAAGAGACGCCCCCCCGAAGCGGGGAACGGCAGCCACGGACTGCCGACCACCGACCGCCGGCCGCCGACTGCGAACCGCAGACCGCGGACCGCGGACCGCGGACCGCAGGCTGCGACCCGACTCCCGCTCAGTCGAGGTCGCGCACCAGCGAGGCGCGCACGTTCTCCGGCACGGGCTCCACGGCGTGCGTGTAGAGCGGATGCTCGACGCCGACCGAGATCGGCGCGCCGGCCTTGGCCGCCGCGACCATCTCGGGCGTCAGCTCGAAACGCAGGAAGTGCACCGAGGAGGTCTTGTCCGGCTGGTCGCGCTCGAGGTCCTCGTCGGCGACCGGGTAGACCTTGGGCAGGTCGCCGACCCGCACCCACACCTTGTCCTCGATCCCGACCAGCTTGCTCAGCATCTCGCGGCGCACCTCCGGATCGTCGTACTCGACCATGAAGGTCGCCTTCCAGTTGGTGCCGTCCGGGATGAGGGGGTTGTAGGCGTCGAGCTCCTCCTGGATGCCCTCCGGCTCGAAGATGCGCTCGGCGCGCAGCATCTCCTGCACCTGGTAGTGCATGGTGAGCCGGTCCTCGAAGTGGATGGTGGCGTTGGGCCCGAGCGGCACGATGCGGTCGCGCTTGTGCGCCATCACCTTGCGCCGGAACTCCGGCCGCTCGCGATGGTACTCCTCGAGGCTCCAGAGGTCTTCGCGCTTGAGCTTCTGCATGGCTTGCACGTTCCGTCTCCCGGGCGGGCACTGGCCCGCCGCTTCCGTTAGATTCCGTAGGCCCGGCGCAGCAGGCGCAGCGGGTGCTCGGGCGGGCGCTCGCGGCCGAGGGCGTTCTCGATCTGGTGGCCCGCCATGGGACAGTCGCTCGCGTAGTGGTCGGGCTGCACCTCCTTCACCTTGCGCGCCACGGGCCGGCAGATCTTCATCGAGATCTCGTGGTACTCGCGCTTGACGGCATAGGTGCCGTCGTGGCCCGAGCAGCGCTCGATCGTCTGGATCTCGGTCTCGGGCACGAGCTCGAGCACCTCGCGCGTCTTGAGGCCGATGTTCTGCACCCGCAGGTGGCAGGCCGCGTGGTAGGCGACCTTCCCCAGGGGACGCTGGAAATCGGTGCGGAGCTTCCCGTGCCGGTGGCGCAGCGCCAGGTACTCGAACGGGTCGTAGAAGGCCTCCTTGACCTTGCGCACCGCCTCGTCCTCCGGGAACAGGAGCGGCAGCTCCTGCTTGTACATGAGGACGCACGAGGGCACGGGCGCGACCAGGTCCCAGCCGTCGTCCACCAGCCGCGCGAGCCGGGGGACGTTGTGCGCCTTGAGGCGCTCGATGCCCTCGAGGTCGCCGAGCTCGAGGCGCGGCATGCCGCAGCAGCGCGTGTCCTCGACCACGCGCACGGGGATGCCGTTGTGCTCGAAGACCGCGATCAGGTCCTCGGCCAGCTCCGGCTCGTTGTAGTTGCCGTAGCAGGTGACGTAGAGCGCCACCCGCCCGCGCGTCGGCCCCGCGGGCTCGGCCTCGGCCTCGAGCGGCCGCCGCCCGCGCGCGCGCCGCAGGAAGGGGCGCGGCTGGTAGGGCGGCAGGATGGCGTCCGGGTGCACGCCGAGCACCTTGTCCAGCAGCGCCCGCCCCGGCCCGCTGCGCTCCATCGCGTTCGCGACGTTCGCGACGATGGGGATGGCGGCCAGCTTCCCGACGGCGTCCGTGGAGGCGAGCACGCGGTCGCGCAGGCGCGCCCCCTGCTTGCGGTAGCGCACGGCCTTCGCCCGCAGCATCAGGTGCGGGAAGTCCACGTTCCACTCGTGCGGCGGGACGTAAGGGCACTTGGTCATGAAGCACAGGTCGCAGAGATAGCAGTGCTCCACGACCTTCCAGTAGTCCTCGCGCGCCACGCCGTCGACCTCCATGGTCTCGGACTCGTCCACGAGGTCGAACAGCGTCGGGAAGGCGTTGCAGAGGTTCACGCAGCGCCGGCAGCCGTGGCAGATGTCGAAGACGCGCGCCATCTCGGCGTAGAGCGCGTCCTCGTCCCAGAAGCCGGGCTCGCGCCAGCGCAGCGGATGGCGCTCCGGCGCCTCCAGGCTGCCCTCGCGCCTGCCTTGGGTCTTTTCCGCCATCGTCTCGCCCCTCCGCGCTGCCGTTCCCGAAGATCTCCGCCCGCGCCGCACCCGGCGCCGCACGGCACGGCGCCTGTCCGCAGGCGGCCGCGCACGACCGCCTCCGGGCAGGCGCCGGCCTGCCCGCGTGGCGCCGCCGCGGCGCCACGCCCCGGGGAGGTCCCCGGCCTCAGTCCTCGAGGCTGTCGAGGGCCTTCTGGAAGCGGTTGGCGTGCGAGCGCTCGGCCTTGGCCAGCGTCTCGAACCAGTCCGCGATCTCGTCGAAGCCCTCCTCGCGGGCCGTCTTGGCCATGCCGGGATACATGTCCGTGTACTCGTAGGTCTCGCCGGCGATGGCCGCCTTCAGGTTGTCCCGCGTGGAGCCGATGGGAAGGCCCGTGGCGGGATCGCCCACCTCCTCGAGGTACTCCAGGTGCCCGTGGGCGTGGCCCGTCTCGCCCTCCGCGGTGGAGCGGAAGACGGCCGCCACGTCGTTGTAGCCCTCCACGTCCGCCTTGGCGGCGAAGTAGAGGTAGCGCCGGTTCGCCTGGGACTCGCCCGCGAACGCGGCCTTGAGGTTCTCCTCGGTCTTGGTGCCTTTCAGCGAGGGCATGGTCTTCCTCCTCCGTTTCTCGCCGTACCTGCGCCGGACCGTGCGGCCCGGCCCCGAGCTCAGATTTAGACTATGTCTAAATCCGGATTGCAGTCTAGCGGCGTCCGGCGCCGCCTGTCAATGGTGCGCCGCGTTGACCCCCCGCGCGGCGCTCCAGTAACGTAGGTGCGCTCTTCGGCCCTTTCAACCTCGGGCAGCCGCCCCCGCGAGCCCTCGATCCGATGAGCCGAGCCGACGAACACACCGCCCCGCCGGCGCTCCCGGAGTTCGAGCGCGCGCTAGCCGAGCTCGAGTCGCTGGTCGAGAAGCTCGAGGGTGGCGAGCTAACGCTGGAGGAGTCGCTGCGCTGCTTCGAGCGCGGCATCGAGCTCACGCGCACCTGCCAGCGGGCCCTGCGCGAGGCCGAGCAGAAGGTGCAGATCCTGCTCGAGGGCGAGGACGAGCCGCGGCCCTTCCGGGAAGACGCGGATGGCTGACCCGGAAGGCGCCCTGGAGGCGCGGCTCGGAGCCTACCGCGAGCGCGTCGAGGCCGCGCTCGACCGCCTGCTGCCCCCCCAGAACATCCATCCGGCGCGCCTGCACGAGGCCATGCGCTACGCCGCGCTCGGCGGCGGCAAGCGCCTGCGGCCGGCGCTCGTCTATGCCGCGGGCGAGGCGGTGGGCGCGCCGGCCGAGGCGCTCGACGCGCCCGCCTGCGCCGTGGAGCTCGTGCATGCCTACTCCCTGGTGCACGACGACCTCCCGGCCATGGACGACGACGACCTGCGCCGCGGCCGGCCCACCTGCCACCGTGCCTTCGGCGAGGCGCTCGCGATCCTCGCCGGCGACGCCCTGCACGCCCTCGCCTTCCAGGCCCTCGCCGCGGCCGCCGCCCCCGAGCCGGCCGTTCGCCTGCGCATGGTCGCGCTGCTGGCACGGGCGGCGGGCTCGCGCGGCATGGCGGGCGGACAGGCGCTCGACCTCGAGGCCACGGGCCGCACCCTCGACGTGGCGCAGGTGGAGGACATCCACATTCACAAGACGGGCGCCCTGATCCGCGCGAGCGTGGCGCTGGGCGCGCTCGCCGGCAGCCCCGTTCCAGAGGAGCTCCTCGAGCGCCTCGACCACTTCGGCAAGGTGATCGGGCTCGCCTTCCAGATCCGCGACGACCTCCTCGACGTGGAGGGCCGTCCGGACGAGACCGGCAAGCGCAGCGGCCAGGACCGCGCGCGCGACAAGCCCACCTATCCCGCCGTCGTCGGCCTGGAGGCCGCACGCGAGCGCCTCGACGAGCTCGTGAGCGAGGCGCTCGCCACGCTCGAGCCGCTCGGCCCGGCCGCCGAGACGCTGCGCGGCCTGGCGCTGCGGCTCGCCTACCGGAGGGCGTGAGCGCGGGGCGCGGGCCGGCCCGCGCCCCGCGCGGGTGACAGCTCGCAGCCAGCAGTCCACGGTCGACCGAGGGCTGCCACCTGCTGGCCCAAGCCGGCCGTATAATGGGAGCAACGAGGCAGCCCCTCCCATGACCCAACCCGACACGCCGCTCCTCGACCGCATCCGGTCGCCGGAGGACCTGCGCCGCCTGCGGCCGGGCGAGCTGCCGGCGCTCGCCGAGGAGCTGCGCCGCGAGATCGTCGCGCGCGTCGCCGAGACCGGCGGCCACCTCGCCGCGAGCCTCGGCGCGGTGGAGCTCGCCGTCGCCCTGCACTACGTCTTCGACACCCCGCACGACCGCATCGTCTGGGACGTCGGCCACCAGACCTACGCGCACAAGATCCTGACGGGGCGCCGGGAGGCGATGCGCGCGCTGCGCCGGCGCGGCGGCATCGCGGGCTTCCCGCGCCGCGACGAGAGCCCCTACGACGCCTTCGGCACCGGGCACTCGAGCACCTCGATCAGCGCCGCCCTCGGCATGGCCGTGGCGGCCGCGCGCGGCGGGGGGCGGCGCCGCGTGGTGGCGGTGATCGGCGACGGCGCCATGACCGCGGGCATGGCCTTCGAGGCCCTCAACCACGGGGGCGACCTCGACGCCGACCTCCTCGTGGTCCTCAACGACAACGAGATGTCCATCTCGCCCAACGTCGGCGCGCTCTCCAACTATTTCGCGCGCGTGCTCTCGAGCCGCCTCTACACGACGGTGCGCGAGGGCGGCAAGCGCGTGCTCGACCACCTGCCGCCCGTGCGCGAGCTGGCGCGCCGCGCCGAGGAGCACATGAAGGGCATGGTGGTGCCGGGGACGCTGTTCGAGGAGCTCGGCTTCCAGTACTTCGGCCCCTTCGACGGCCACGACCTGCCGTCGCTGGTGCGGGCGCTGCGCAACGTGCGCGACCTGCCGGGCCCGCGCCTGCTGCACGTCATCACGCGCAAGGGCAAGGGCTACGCCCCCGCCGAGGCCGACCCCTGCACCTACCACGGCGTCGGCCCCTTCGACCCGGCGAGCGGCCGGCCGCGCGCGTCCGGCGCCGCCTCGCCCACCTACACCCAGGTCTTCTCGGACTGGGTGTGCGACATGGCCGAGCGCGACCCGCGCCTGGTGGCCATCACCCCGGCCATGCGCGAGGGCAGCGGGCTTGTGGCCTTCTCCGAGCGCTTCCCCGACCGCTACCACGACGTCGGCATCGCCGAGCAGCACGCCGTCACCTTCGCCGCCGGCCTCGCCTGCGAGGGGCTGCGGCCGGTGGTGGCGATCTACTCGACCTTCCTGCAGCGCGCCTACGACCAGCTCGTGCACGACGTGGCGCTGCAGAACCTGCCGGTGCTGCTCGCCATCGACCGCGCGGGCCTCGTGGGCCCGGACGGCCCCACCCACGGCGGCGCCTTCGACCTCAGCTACCTGCGCTGCGTGCCGAACCTCACGATCATGGCACCGGCCGACGAGGCCGAGTGCCGCCGCATGCTGACCACGGGCTTCCTGCTCGACGGGCCCGCGGCGGTGCGCTACCCGCGCGGCACGGGCCCCGGCGTGCCGGTGCCGCAAGACCTCGAGCCCCTGCCCGTGGGCCGCGGCGAGCTGCGCCGCGAGGGCCGCGACGTCGCCATCCTCGCCTTCGGCGCGCCGCTCGCCGCCGCCCTCGAGGCGGGCGCCGCCCTGGACGCGACCGTCGCCAACATGCGCTTCGTCAAGCCGCTGGACGAGGACCTGGTCCTGGCGCTCGCCCGCGGGCACGGGCTGCTGGTGACGGTGGAGGAGAACGCCGTTGCCGGCGGCGCGGGCAGCGCGGTCGCCGAGTGCCTCGCGCGCCATGGCCTCGCCGTGCCGCTGCTGCAGCTCGGCCTGCCCGACCGCTTCGTCGCCCACGCCACCCGCGCGGAGCAGCTCGCCGAGTGCGGCCTCGATGCCGACGGCATCCGCGCCGCCGTCGAGGCGCGTCTCGGCCGCTCCGCGGAGGTGCGGCCGATTGCGCGGCGCTCGGCGGGCCGCTAATATCTTAGCGTTTCACTCGGATTTTCGATGGCGCCGCGCTACACGATGAGGGTGGTCACGGACTTCGCGGCCGCGCACGCGCTGCGCGGCTACGAGGGCCCGTGCGCGCGGCTGCACGGCCACAACTGGAAGGTCGAGGTGGAGGTGGAGGCGAGCGCGCTCGACGAGGTGGGCATGGGGCTCGACTTCAAAGTGATCAAGGACGCGACGCGCGCCGTCACCGACCGCCTCGACCACCGCAACCTCAACGAGCTGGCGCCCTTCGACGAGCTCAACCCCACGGCCGAGAACATCGCCGCGCACCTCTACCGCGAGCTCGCGCGGCGGCTCGACGACGAGCGCGTGCGCGTGCGCGCCGTCACCGTGTGGGAGACCGAGCGCGCCAGCGTGCGCTACAGCGAGGACCCAGACCGATGACCGCGACCAGGACCGCCCCCGGGACCGTCACCTCCATCGCCGACGTGCAGGCCAGCGCCGACACGCGGCGCATCCCGATCAACAAGGTCGGCATCAAGGACATCCGACACCCGGTGCGCGTCAAGGACCGCTCGGCCGGCGAGCAGCACACCATCGCCACGTTCAACATGTACGTGAACCTGCCCCACAACTTCAAGGGCACCCACATGTCGCGCTTCGTCGAGATCCTCAACCGCCACGAGCGCGAGATCAGCGTCGAGTCCTTCAAGGAGATGCTGGCGGAGATGACGGAGCTGCTCGAGGCCGAGGCCGGTCACATCGAGATGAGCTTCCCTTACTTCGTCAACAAGCGCGCGCCGGTCTCGGGCGTCGAGAGCCTGATGGACTACGAGGTGACCCTCGTCGGCGAGATGCGCCGCGGCGAGCCCGTCATGAACATCAAGGTCGTGGTGCCCGTCACGAGCCTGTGCCCCTGCTCGAAGGAGATCTCGGACCGCGGCGCCCACAACCAGCGCTCGCACGTCACCGTGGACGTGCGCACGCGCGGCTTCATCTGGATCGAGGAGCTGATCGAGCTGGTCGAGCAGGAGGCCTCCTGCCAGCTCTACGGCCTGCTCAAGCGCCCCGACGAGAAGTACGTCACCGAGCACGCCTACGACAACCCGAAGTTCGTCGAGGACATGGTGCGCGACATCGCCGTGCGCCTCAACGCCGACGACCGCGTCGCCGCCTACGTGGTGGAGTCCGAGAACTTCGAGTCCATCCACAACCACTCGGCCTACGCCATGGTGATGCGCGACAAGGAGAAGGACCCGCCGCTGCCCGGCGGCGACGGCGGCGACCAGGAACAGTAGCCGGGGCGGCCGGGGGCTGCGGACCGCGGCAGCCCCTTGTTCGGTGAGCCGCTGGGCGCCAGCCGTCAGCGGGCTCCCGCCATGCGGAGCACGAGCACCGGCCCCTCGCGCTCGATGTGCAGCCGCGAGAGGAAGGAGTTGCCGAGCAGCACGTGCGCCGGCCCCTGCCCCTCCAGCACGACGGCGTCCACCGAGCGCAGCCGGATGCCGCCGACCTGCACCTCGTCGAGCTTGAGGCGCCAGGCGCGCGCCAGCCCCGAGGCCGTGCGCACGACGACGGGATCGCCCACGGCGCGGTAGAGGATGCCGAGCGCGCGCGCCTGCGCGCCGCCCAGCGAAACGAAGGTGGCGCCGGTGTCGACCAGGAAGTCCACCGGCTGGCCGTTGATGGTGCCCGGCACCCGGTACATGCCGCGCGCGTCCGGGGCGATGCGCACCTCCACCTCGCGCGGGGCCGCGTAGCGCGCGCCCACGGGCCCGCCACCCACGGTGTACTGCGCGCGGCGGCCGCCGACCTCGATCACCGCGCGCCGCGCGTCCGCCGCGACCAGCCGCACGCCGCCGGGCCCGGTCTCGCCGGCGCGCAGCAGCCGGCGCTCGCCGTCCACCTCGACCAGCGCCTTGCCCGGAAAGAGCGCCAGCACCCGCACCTGCGGCGCGGCCGGTCCCGCCTGGGCGGCCAGCGCGCCCGCCACCGCGAGACCGCATGCGAGGAGCCTGCCCCGGCGCCCGCGGCTCATCGCTCCGGCCCCTGCTCCCGCGCCACCTCCTCGAGCACCCGCTCGAGCAGCGGCAGCAGCTCCGGCAGCTCCTCGCGCACAGTCGCATGAACCACGGCCGGATCAACGGCGAAATAGCCGTGGATGAGCCGGTCCCGCATGCCTGCCATCTGCCGCCAGGGAATTTCGGGATGGGCCGCCCTCAACGCATCGGGCAACCCCTTGACCGCCTCTCCGACGACCTCCAAGGCGTGAATGACCGCATACAGGGTCTTGGTGTCGTCACGCAGCGTATCCGGCCCTTCCACGCCCTCCGTGAAGCCGATCGCCCGGCGCGCATTGGCGACGATGTCGCGCAACAGGCTTTCCGCGGAGCGCCGGGTGGTCACACGTCCACCTTCTCCCGCCGCAGGCGCGTGCGGACCTCCGGCCGCAGCGTGCTCGCGAGCGCGAGGTCGACCCTGTGGCCAAGGATCGCCTCGAGCTCCGCCTCGAGGCGCCCCAGCCGGATCAGGCCAGGGGGCGTGTCGAAGTCCACGAGCACGTCCACGTCGCTCTCGGGACCGGCGTCCCCGCGCACACGGGACCCGAAGAGCGCGAGCGAGCGCACCCCGTAGCGGGCCCGAAGCTCCGGCAGCCGGGCACGCAGCGCCTGGCGCATCCGCTGCAGCGCGTCGCGCGTATCTTCCCGCCCGCTTGCCTCCGCGACCATGCGACACCCCACGCTCCGCCCGCGTCCATGGCCATCGTACTCCAGGCGGCGCGCGGCACCCAAGGCGGCGCAGGCGCAGGATCGCCGCGCCCGTGCGGGAGACGGGTTGCGGGAGACGGGAAATCAAAAGGCCGCGCGCAGAGCGCGCACCACCCCTCGCCTCTTGATCCCCGCCTCCCGCCCCTCTCGATTGTGGGAGGGGCTTCCAGCCCCGACCAGATGGCCGCGCGCGGAGCGCGCACCACCCCTCGCCTCCTGATCCCCGCCTCTCGCCTCTGCCGCCGCAAGCGGGGTAGACTCGCTGGCCGGTCCTAGCCTGCCGAACAAGGAACCGAGCGCAGCCATGAAGCCCGTGCGCATCTTCCGCCACATCGACTGCGAGGGCCCCGGCTATCTCGCCGAGGTGCTCGACCGCGAGGGCGTGCCGTGGGAGCTGGTGGCCATCGACCGCGGCGAGGCCGTGCCGCCGGTGCTGGACGACGTCTCGGGCCTGGTCTTCATGGGCGGGCCCATGAGCGTCAACGACCCGCTGCCCTGGATCGCGCAGGAGCTGCGGCTCATCCGCCAGGCGGTCGAGCGCGGCATCCCGGTGCTCGGCCACTGCCTCGGCGGCCAGCTCATCGCCCGCGCCCTCGGGGGCACGGTGGAGCCTAACCCCGTCAAGGAGATCGGCTGGCACCCGGTGCGCCGCGTCTCCGGCGCCAAGGATTCGCCCTGGGGCCGGGTGCTCCCGGAGGAGTTCCTCGCCTTCCACTGGCACGGCGAGACCTTCCTGCTCCCCCCGGGCGCGGAGCTCCTGCTGGAGAGCGAGGCCTGCGCCCGCCAGGCCTTCGCCCTCGGGCCGGCGCTGGCGCTGCAGTGCCACGTGGAGATGACGGAGGCGCTGGTACGCGAGTGGGTGGAGCGCTATGCGGACGAGCTCGCGCGCGGCGAGGCGGGCGGCGCGGACACGGGCGCGCGCAGCGCGCAGTCGCGGGAAGCGCCGCAGCGCCCGCAGGCGGGGGCGCCCGACCCCGCCGCTCCGCCGGAACCCGAGCGACCGTCGCCCACGCGCGGCCAGGCGGGCGGCGGCGCAGTTCAGGCGGCCGAAGAGATCCTCGCCGACCTGCCCTCACGCGTGGCCGCGCTGCAGCGGGTCGCCGACGCCCTCTACGCCCGCTGGATCTCCCTGCTCTGACGGCGCCCCGTGCCGCCCCTCAGAGGCGATACGGCACAGTGATGTCGGGTGCATCCTGCACCGGGAAGTCCCGCTCGTCGCGTGTAAGGAGCCGTAAGCCATGGGCCCGCGCGCTGGCCCACACGATCGCATCCGGCAGCCGGAGACGGTATCGCCTGCGCAACCCCACCGCGACGTCGGCCACGACCTCGTCCACCGCGAGGATCCGGAAACCCGACAGGAACCTCCTCAGGAGCACCTCTTCACGCTCGGTACGTGCGCCGACCAGGACCTCCATCCAGGTGACGAGACTGATCGCCGTATCCGCCTCACCCTCGACGATCGGCTGAGCCGCGGCGACCCCGTTCAGATAGTCGACGAGTATGTTCGTGTCGAGCAGCAGGCTCACCGGCCGTCCCACTCGCCGCGTATCCGCTCCTGGTAGGCGAGGCCATCGACGCCGCGCCCCTGCCACAGGCCGAACACTTTCCCGGGCGGGATCCGGGCGGTGGTTCCGGACACGTGCTCCAGGTAGTGGCGCACGGCCCGCCGCACGAGCTCGGCGCGGCTGACACCGGCCTGGCGCCGCAGCCGGTCCAGCCGCGCCACCAGATCCTCTGGCAAGTCGATGATGGTGCGCATAGCACCCCAATTAGCTCGTTCCTCCAGATGATATCTATGATATCACTCGGCTGGCCAGAGGATCACCGGCGGATGCGGTAGCGCGGGCCGGCGTCGCGGCCGAGGTCCACGGCGACGCGGTCCGGGCTCCAGCCGTGCACGGTGTCGTGGGCCTCGACGTAGACCATGCCCTGCTCCGGCAGCCGCACCCCCGAGAGGCTCCGGGTGAAGGGCTGCTCGTGCACGTGCGGGTGGAGCAGCACGCGGCGCGCGAGCTCGCGGCCCTGCGCGTCGACGATGCGCCAGGCGTCGGCGTAGTGTTCCCAGCCCGTGTCCGCGTGGCGCAGCGTGACGGACACGTTCCACGTCCCTCCCGCGCGCTCGAGCGCCACGTGCTCGACGGCGACCTGCCCCGCGCCGGCCCGCCCCGTCACGAACAGGCCCGCCAGCGCGAGCGCCACCGTCATTCCCCTTGCGCCGCTTCCCATCGTGGCTCCTCCTCCGTCAGAACGGGCCGCCGGCGCCCTCGCGGGCGCCGGCGAGCGCCAGGCACAGCCCCGCCCACAGGCCCGCCAGCACGTCGTCCAGCACGATCCCCAGCCCGCCGCCCACGCGCCGGTCGGCGGCGCGCACCGGCGGCGGCTTGACGATGTCGAAGATCCGGAACAGCACGAAGCCCGCCACGACCCACGGCCAGCCGGCGGGCGCGGGCGCCATCGCCACCAGGAAGCCCGCCACCTCGTCCAGCACGATGGACGGGTGGTCGTGGACGCCGAGGCGGCGCGCGGCCGCGCCGCACACCGGCACGGCCGCGAGCGCCACCGCGGCGGCCGCCAGCAGGTATCCCCAGTCCGGGAGCCGGGCGAGCAGCAGGTAGAGCGGCAAGGCGGCGAGCGTCCCGGCCGTGCCGGGCGCCACCGGCACGCGCCCGGCCCCCAGCCCCTGGGCCAGCCACAGCACGGCGCCGCGGGCTGCCTCAGGCGCCATCGCCGTCGCGCGCGAAGTGGTCCCAGCCGGCGGCCGGCGGCGCGATGGGGCGGCCCGCCGCGTCCACGCAGCGGATGCCGGGCTCGGCCTCCACGCGCCCGATGGCCGTGAGCGGCGTGCCCGTGGCGCGCACCGCCTCCTCGAGCGCCGCGAGGCGCGACGGGGCGACGGCGAGCAGCAGCTCGTAGTCGTCGCCGCCGCCGAGCTGCCAGGCGAGCCGCCGCGCCGGCGGCACGGCGGCGAGCGCCTCGGAGCAGGGCAGCGCCGCCGCCTCCACGCGCGCGCCGAGCCCGTCCGCCTCCAGCAGGTGGCCGAGGTCGGCGAGCAGGCCGTCCGAGACGTCGATCGCCGCGCGCGCGAGCCCGCGCGCCGCGAGGCCCGCGGCCACGCGCGGCGCCGGCCGCTCCAGGCGCGCGCGCAGGTGGGCCTCTTGCTCCGGGGCGAGCCCCGCGAGCCCGCCGCGCGCGAGCGCAAGGCCCGCCGCCGCATCGCCCAGCGTCCCCGTCACGCACAGCACGTCGCCCGGCCGCGCCCCGAGGCGCCGCAGGGCCGCCCCCTCCGGCACGAGACCGCAGAGCTGCGCCCCGGCCGCCAAGGGGCCGCGCACCGTGTCGCCGCCCACCAGCGCCACGCCGTGCGCCCGCGCGCAGGCGTCCAGCCCCCGGGCGAAGGCGGCGAGCCACGCCTCGTCGGCGCGGGGCAGGCTGAGCGCGAGCGTCGCCCAGGCGGGCTCGGCGCCCATGGCCGCGAGGTCGCTCAGGCTCACGGCGAGCGTCCTCCAGCCGAGCGCGTCCGGGTCCGTCCCCGGCAGGAAGTGCACGCCCTCGAGCAGCAGGTCGGTGGTGAGGACGAGCTCGCGGCCCGGCGGCGGGCGCACCACGGCGCCGTCGTCGCCCACGCCCACGGCCACGTCCGAACGGGCCGCGCCCAGGCCGGTGAGGTGGCGGCGGATGAGGTCGAACTCGCCCACGGCGGCGCGGGGGCGCGGCCCGCTCTCAGGCCCCCGCGCCCCCGGAGGCCGCGGTCTCCACCGCGCGCAGCTCGCGCGCGAGGCGGTCGAGGACGCCGTTGACGAAGCGGTGGCCGTTCTCGGCGCCGAAGCGCTTGGCGAGCTCCACTGCCTCGTCGATGACCACCCGGTAGGGCACCTCGAGGCGGTGCGCGAGCTCGTAGGCGGCGAGCCGCAGGATGGCGCGCTCGACCGGGTCGACCTGCGCCAGCGGCCGGTCCACGTGGCGCGCGATCGCCTCGTCGAGGGCGGCCACCTCGGCGAGCGTGCCGCGCAGGAGCTCGGCGAAATAGTCCAGGTCCACGCCCTCCATGGGCTGCTCGGCGCGGAACTGGGCCTCGATCTCGGAGGCGCTGCCGCCCGAGAGGTCCCACTGGTAGAGGGCCTGCATGGCGGCGCGGCGCGCCTTGCGCCGCGCGTGGAATCCCGGCTGTCGCTGCCTGCCCATGGAAGTGAACTTCTGCCCAATCCGCCAGGCGGACCGGGCAGCAGTGAAGTGCGCCGCTGCCGCTTTTCGATCCTGCTCCGGAGTCATGCGCCTCCCTGCGCATGAACCGTCCCGCGGCCGTCCCTGGCCGCGGGGAAGCCCTGAAAGCGCGCGCTCCTTCAGGGCTTCCGGACCTCCCGGTGCCGCGTGCTCAGCCCTCCATGCGGCGCAGGAGGCTCACCATCTCGAGGGCGGTGAGGGCGGCGTCCGCGCCCTTGTTGCCCGCCTTGGTGCCGGCGCGCTCGAGCGCCTGCTCGATGGTGTCCGTGGTGAGCACGCCGAAGGCGACGGGCACCCCGGTGTCCAGCATGGCCCGCGAGAGCCCCTTGGCGCACTCGCCCGCCACGTGGTCGAAGTGCGGCGTGGCGCCGCGGATCACGGCACCGAGGGCGATCACGGCGTCGTAGCGCCCGCCCGCCGCCAGCCGCCGCACCACCAGCGGCAGCTCGAAGGCGCCCGGCACCTTGTAGACGTGGATGTCGGCCTCCTCGACGCCGTGGCGCCGCAGCGCGTCGACCGCGCCCGCGAGCAGGCTCTCGACCACCAGGCCGTTGAAGCGGGCGGCCACGATCGCGAAGCGCGCGTCGCGCGCCTGGAAGTCGCCCTCGAAGGTCCTGACGCTCATCCGCCCTCCCGCGCGTCCGTTTCCGACACGTACTCTACCACCTCGAGGCCGAAGCCCGAGAGGCCGTGCATGACCCTGGGCGCGCTGAGCACGCGCATGCGCCGCACGCCCTGGTCGCGCAGGATCTGCGCGCCGATGCCGACGGTGCGCAGCCCGTGCGGGCGCCCCGCCTCCTCGCCCTCCGCGGGGGCGCGCCCGGCGCGCAGGGCGTGCTCGCGGATGCGGCGCACCAGCGCGCGCGGGTCCTGCTCGCGCGCGAGCACCACGACCACCCCCCGCCCCTCGGCGGCCACCCGTGCCATGGCGTCGTGCAGCGGCCAGCCGCAGCCGGCCCCGCGCGGCGCGAACAGGTCGCACAGCGCGTCCTGCACGTGCACGCGCACCAGCACCGGCTGCTCGGGATCGACCTCGCCGCGCCGCAGCGCCAGGTGCACCCGCCCGTCGACCGCGTCCTGGTAGGCCGTGAGGTGGAAGGCGCCCCAGGGCGTGTCCACCTCGCACTCGGCGGCGCGCTCGACCGTCTGCTCGTGCTGCAGGCGGTAGCGGATCAGGTCGGCGATGGTGCCGAGCTTGAGGCCGTGCTCGGCGGCGAAGCGCTCGAGGTCCGGGCGCCGCGCCATGGTGCCGTCCTCGTTGAGGATCTCGACGATGACGGCGGCCGGCTCGAGCCCCGCCAGGCGCGCGAGGTCGCAGCCCGCCTCGGTGTGGCCCGCGCGCGTGAGCACGCCGCCGGGCTGCGCCATGAGCGGGAAGACGTGGCCCGGCATGACGATGTCCTCGGGCCCCGCGTCGGGGGCGACCGCGGCGCGGATGGTGGTGGCGCGGTCGGCGGCCGAGATCCCGGTGGTGACGCCGCGCGCGGCCTCGATGGAGACCGTGAAGTTGGTGGCGTGACGCGCGTCGGTGCCGGCGACCATGAGCGGCAGCCGCAGGCGCTCGCAGCGCTCGCGCGTGAGCGTGAGGCAGATCAGCCCGCGGCCGTAGCGCGCCATGAAGTTGATGTCCTCGGGGCGCACGAGCTCGGCCGCCATGACGAGGTCGCCCTCGTTCTCGCGGTCCTCGTCGTCCATGATGATCACCATCCGGCCGCGCCGGATGTCCTCGATGATCTCCTCGATGGGGCTGAGCGCCATGGCCTCACCCCTCCCCGCGGCCGTAGCCGAGCGCCGCGAGCCGCTCCCAGCTCAGGCCCTCGCCGCCGCGGCCCTCGAGCAGGCGCTCGAGGTAGCGGGCGACGATGTCCACCTCCAGGTTCACCCGCGCACCGGGGCGCAGCGCCCCGAGGGTGGTCACGGCGAGCGTGTGCGGGACCAGCGCCACCTCGAAGCCTTCCTCCGTGACCGCGTTGACCGTGAGCGAGACGCCGTCCACGCACACCGAGCCCTTGCGCGCGACGTAGCGCGCGAGCGCGCGCGGGATGGCGAAGGCCATGCGCACCGCGCCGCCAGCCGCCTCGCGCGCGGTGACGGTGGCCACCCCGTCCACGTGCCCCGTCACCAAGTGTCCGCCGAGCGGGGTGGACGGCGTGAGCGCCTTCTCGAGGTTCACGCGCGCGCCGGGCGCGAGCGCCCCGAGGGTGCTGCGCGCCAGGGTCTCGCCCGAGAGGTCGGCCTCGAAGGCCCCGGGCGCCACCGCCACGGCCGTCAGGCACACGCCGCTCACGGCGACGCTGTCGCCGACCGCCACGCCTTCGAGGAAGCCCGCGGGCGTGGCGATGCGCGCGCGCGCGCCGTCGCCGCGCCGCTCCAGCGCGCGCACCTCGCCCACCGCCTGCACGATGCCCGTGAACACCCCTATCGCTTCCGCGGCCGCGCAACGATGCGCAGGTCCGGACCCACGGCGCGCACCTCGGCGATCTCGAGCCCGAGGCGCTGGTCCATGCGCTCCAGGCCCGGCAGCGTGAACATGCCGCGCGCCGCGTCCCCCATGAGGTGCGGCGCGAGATACACGACCAGCTCGTCGGCCAGCCCCGCGGCGACGAAGGCGCCCGCCAGCGTCGGGCCGGCCTCCACCAGGACCTCGTTCGCCTCGCGCCGCGCAAGGTACCGGAGCGCGGCCTCGAGCGCCACCCTGCCGTCCGTGGTGGCTTCCACCACTGCCACCTCCGCGCCCGCCGCCTCCAGCGCCCGGCGCCGGCCCGCGTCCTCGCGCGCGGCGAGGATCAGCACCGGCCCCGGCTCGCGCAGCAGGCGCGCGCCGGGGGGCGTAGCGAGCGCGCTGTCGAGCACCACGCGCAGGGGCTGGCGCGCGGCCGGCGCGCCGCCCGGGCGCGCGGTGAGCGCCGGGTCGTCGGCGCGCACGGTGCCCGAGCCCGTGAGCACCACGGAGCTTTGCGCGCGCAGGCGGTGCACGTCGGCGCGGGCCTGCGCGGAGGTGATCCAGCGGCTCTCGCCCGAGGCCATGGCCGTGCGCCCATCGAGGCTCGCCGCGAGCTTGACCCGCACCCAGGGGAGGCCCGCGCGCATGCGCTTGAGGAAGCCCGGGTTGAGGGTCTCGGCCTCGGCGGCCATGAGCCCCGCCTCGGCGGCGATGCCCGCCGCGCGCAGGCGCGCGAGCCCCTGCCCCGCCACCTGCGGGTTGGGATCCTCCGTCGCCGCCACCACGCGCGCGACGCCCGCGGCGACCAGGGCGTCGGCGCACGGCGGCGTGCGCCCGTGGTGCGCGCAGGGCTCGAGCGTGACGTAGCAGGTGGCCCCGCGCGCGGCCCCGCCCGCCGCCGCGAGCGCCGCCGCCTCGGCGTGCGGGCCGCCGGCGCGCTCGTGCCAGCCCTCCCCCACCACGCGCCCCCCGCGCACCAGCACGCAGCCCACGCGGGGGTTGGGGTCCGTGGTCGCAAGCCCGCGGCGTGCGAGCCGCAGCGCGCGCGCCATCCAGCGGGCGTCCTCGGCCGTGAAGGGCATCGGGCTCAGCGCTCGCCCTCGTCCGGGAGCAGCGGCATCTGGCGCCGGCGCGCCTCGGGCGGGAGCTCCCGCTGCAGGCGCTCGATCTCCTCGCGGAAGGCGTTGACGTCCTGGAAGCTGCGGTAGACCGAGGCGAAGCGCACGTAGGCCACCTGGTCGAGCCCGCGCAGCTCCTCCATGACCCACTCGCCGATGTCGCGCGAGCTCACCTCGCGCTCGCCGGTCTCGCGCAGCCTGCGCTTGACCCGCTCCACCGCGGCCTCGACCTGCTCGGTCGCCACGGGCCGCTTCTCGAGCGCGCGCAGCATGCCGGCGCGGAGCTTGCCCTCGTCGAAGGGCTCGCGCTTGCCGTCGCGCTTGACCACCCGCGGCAGCACCAGCTCCACCCGCTCGTAGGTGGTGAAGCGCTCGCCGCATTCGGTGCACTCGCGGCGCCGGCGCACCTGCGCCCCCTCGCCCGCCGGCCGCGAGTCGATGACGCGCGTGTCCTCGGCACCGCAGAAGGGGCAGCGCATCGTCCGCCGCGCTCAGGCCTCCGCCGCCTCGGCGGCGGCGCGCCGCGCCGTGCGCTCGTAGACCGGAAAGCGCGCGCACAGCGCCGCCACCCGCTCGCGCACGCGCGCGATGCGCGCCTCGTCATCGAGGTCGTCGATGATGTCGCACATCCAGCCGGCGAGCTCGCGGCACTCGGCCTCGCGGAAGCCCCGCGTGGTCACCGCCGGCGTGCCCACCCGGATGCCGCTCGTGACGAAGGGCTTCTGCGGGTCGTTCGGCACGGCGTTCTTGTTGACCGTGATGTTCGCCCGCCCCAGCGCCTCCTCCACCGCCTTGCCCGTGAGCCCGCGGGCGATGAAGCTCACCAGGAAGAGGTGGTTGTCGGTGCCGCCCGAGACCACCTCGTGGCCGCGCGCCATGAAGACCTCGGCCATGGCGCGGGCGTTGGCCACCACCTGGCGCTGGTAGTCGCGGAACTCCGGCTGCATGGCCTCCTTGAGCGCCACCGCCTTGGCCGCGATCACGTGCATGAGCGGCCCGCCCTGGGTGCCCGGGAAGACCAGCGAGTTGAGCCGCTTCTCGATCTCGGGGTTGGCGCGCGCGAGGATCATGCCGCCGCGCGGCCCGCGCAGGGTCTTGTGGGTGGTGGTCGTGACCACGTCGGCCACCGGCACCGGGTTGGGGTAGAGCCCCGCCGCCACCAGGCCCGCCACGTGGGCCATGTCCACCACGAGCCAGGCGCCCACCTCGTCGGCGATCGCGCGGAAGCGTCCCCAGTCCATGACGCGCGAGTAGGCCGAGAAGCCCGCGATGATCATCTTCGGCCGGTGCTCGCGCGCGAGCCGCGCGACCTCCTCGTAGTCCACCTCCCCGGTGGCGGGATCGAGCCCGTACTGCACGGCGTGGAACAGCCGGCCCGAGAAGTTGACCTTCGCCCCGTGCGTCAGGTGCCCGCCGTGCGCCAGGCTCATGCCGAGGATGGTGTCGCCGGGCTCGAGCAGCGCCAGATAGACCGCGGCGTTGGCCTGCGAGCCCGAATGGGGCTGGACGTTGGCGTAGTCCGCGCCGAACAGGGCCTTGGCGCGCTCGATGGCGAGCCGCTCGGCGATGTCCACGTACTCGCAGCCGCCGTAGTAGCGCCGCCCGGGGTAGCCCTCGGCGTACTTGTTGGTCAGCACCGAGCCCTGCGCCTCCAGCACGCGGGGGCTCGCGTAGTTCTCGGAGGCGATGAGCTCGATGTGCGCCTCCTGGCGGCGCTCCTCGCCGCGGATGGCCTCGGCGAGCTCGTCGTCGAAGCCGGCGATGGTCATGCTCTCGGGGTACATCTCGCCTTCACTCCTGGTCGGTCGGCCCACCGGCGCCGGGGCACGCGAGCCGGCCACCCGCCTTGCGTGCCGCCCGCGCCAGGGCGCGGTCGAAGGTGGCGAGCTCGGCGCGCTCGCGCAGCGCCAGCTCCAGGTACGCCGCGTCGTAGGCGCTCAGCCCGTGCCGGCGGGCCAGGGCCCGCACCTCCGCCCACCAGCGCGGGCCGTGCCCGGTGTCGGTCTCGATGGGCAGGGCCGAAAGCTTATCAAGGAACTCGAGCACGTGCCCCTCGGTGAGGCGCCCGCGCCGCTCGCCCACGGCCAGCGCGTTGACGATCTCGGCGTGCCACAGGGCCGGCACCAGGGCCGGGCGCGCGGCGAGCCCGCGCAGCACGTCCAGCGCCGCGGCGCGCTCGGAGACGAGCGGGCGCTCCACGAGCCAGGCGAGCGCCACCGATGCGTCGAGGACGACGGGCGCTAGGCGCGCCCTTCCTCGACCCATCCCCGGACCTCGTCGGCGTCCACGCCGCGGACCCTGGGCATCGCCGCGAGCGCCTCGATGGCGGCGCGCACGGCCTCCTCGCGCGCCTCCCGGTAGGGGACGAGGCGCGCGACCGGCCTGCCGCGATGGGTGATGGTCACACGCTCGCCGCGGCGCACCGCGCGTAGCAGCTCGGAGAGGTGCGCCTTGGCCTCGTAGGCGCCCACCTCGCGCTCGCCCGCCGGCCCGCCGCCACGCCGTCCGCCCGGAACCGCCATCGCCACCTCCCCGGAGCCCATTGCCCGCAGGGAACTAGTCTATCTGATAGACCGGTTTCCGGCCAGCCGCCAGGCGCTCGAGGCGGGCGCGCATGCGGCGCACGTGGGAGCCGGGCCAGTAGGGCCTGCGGCACCGCGGGCACCAGCGGACGGGCCAGCCCGCCACCCGCACCTCGGGCGGCACCGCGGCCCGCACCGCCTCCGGCGCGGGCTCCACGGGGGTGTTGCACACCAGGCAGCGGGTGAAGGGGGCGTGCAGCCAGTCGAGGCCGAGGCGCGCGGTGAGCTGGCGCGCGCAGGCCTCGGTGCCGTTGCACGCGAGCAGGATCACCCGCCCCGGCGCCTCGCGGTGCTCGAGGAGCTTGCGGTCACGGGTGAGCAGCAGCCGCCCCTCGGCCACCGCCCGGCGCAGGATGGCGCGGTCGCTGTGGTGGCCCGGGGCGATCACGGTGTCGTAGCCCGCCGCCCGCAGCCAGCGCCCCAGCCCCGCCAGCATGGCGTCGGCCAGAAAGCGCGGCGGCCCGCCGCTGCGCCCACCGTGCCCCATGCCCGGCGGCCCGGCGTGGCGCGCTAGCGGGTGGCGGTGCCGCCCGCCACCCCACGGCCCGGCCGGAGCAGCGCGTAGAGATGCTCGGGCGCGAGGTCGGCGCCGTTCGGCCACACGATCGTGCCCAGCTCGGGGTCGACCCGCAGCGCCGCGAAGGCCCGCGGGTCCTCGCGCAAGGGCTCGAACACCGGCCCCCACAGCTCCGCGGACAGGTCCACCTCCCCGGCCGTCCCGTCGTCGAAGACGATCAGGACCCGGTGACCGCCACGGTGCTCCGCCTTCACAACCCTCGGCGTCATCCCGCCCTCACTCGAGCGGCGGCACCGGCACCAGCGGCTCCCGCCGGCGGGCCCGGTGCCAGTTCCGCTCCAGATCCTCATGATGCAGGAGGCGCCACTCCTGCACGAGCCCCAGCACGCGGGGCGGCAGATCACCCGCGATCACCGCCCCGGAGGCGATCTCGATCACCGCCTCTCGCCCGCCGTAACGGGCATGGAAGTGCGGTGGCTCATGGTCCGCATAGTACATGGCGATGACCACCCCGAGGAAGCGGCTGATGACAGGCATCCCTGCGTCTTCTCCTTTGCTGCTGCTCACGGTCCGGCGGCCGCTTCCCCGCCGAGCAGGGCCTCGACCACCGCGCACCAGGCGGCGGCGAGGTTCGGCCGGCTGTAGCCGCCCCCGCCCATCGCCACCAGCCGGCCCCCGCAGTGGCGCTCGGCCAACGCCTTCAGCCGGCGCGCGGCGTGGGCGTGGGCCGCCGGGCTGAAGGCGAGATGCGTGATGGGGTCGCCCGCGAGGCTGTCGGCGCCGCACTGGAGCAGCACGAAGTCGGGCCGGGCCGCGTCCACGAACGCCTCGACCCGCTCCCACGCCGCCCGGAAGGCCTCGTCGTCGGCGTAGGGCGGCAGCGGCAGGTTGAGCTTGGTCCCCTCGGCCGCCCCGCGGCCCCGCTCCTCCGCGTGCCCCGTGCCGGGATAGAGATAGCGGCCGTCCTCGTGGACGTCGGCGATGAAGACCTCCGGGTCCTCCTCGAAGGCGTAGTAGACGCCGTCGCCGTGGTGGGCGTCGATGTCCACGTAGGCGATGCGGCGCAGGCCGAGCTCGACGCGCAGCGTCTCGATCGCCACGCCGCAGTCGTTGAACACGCAGAAGCCGGCCGCTGCGTCACGGCGGGCATGGTGCAGGCCCGCGATGGGCACGAAGCCGTGCGCGAGCTCGCCGCAGGCCACGCGGCGGACGGCGTCCAGCGTCGAGCCGACCACGGTCGCCGCCGCCTCGTAGACGCCGGGGAAGGCGGGCGTGTCGCCGTAGTCGAGGTAGCCCTCGCCCGTGCGCGACTGGCGCACCACCCGCTCGACGTGCTCCGGCGTGTGGAAGCGCTCGATCTCGGCCCGCGTCGCCTGCACGGGCGCCATCACGCGCACGCGCCCGTCCAGGCCGCGTCGCACCATCTCGCGCCAGAAGGCCTCCAGCCGGTCCGGCCCGAAGGGATGGCCGTGGCCGAAGCCGTAGCGCCCGAGCGCCTCGCCGTGCCACACCCCCACCGCGCCGCCCTCGCCGCCGCCCATACCCGAACTTTAGCAGGTGGAAGCAGAGGCGGGAGGCGGGGATCGGGAGGCGAGAGGCAGCGCCTTGGCCGGGTTACAGGTTGCGGGCTGCAGGCTACAGGTTGCAGGTTACAGGTTGCGGTTCACGGTTCACGGTCCACACCGTCATCCGTCACCCGTCACCCGTAACCCGTCTGCTGCAGTCCGTCAGAACAGCTCGATGGCCGGCGCGCCGGCGTCCGGCGCCCCGTCGCCCGTGCCCGCCCCGGCGGCGCCGCTGCCGCCAGCGAGCACGCGCTCGTGGGTGTCGCGCTGCGTGGCCATGCGGTAGCCGCCCTTCATCTCGTCCGGGCGGTAGGGTTCGGGCGGCTCGGCGCCCTCCGGCACGCCCTCGCGCGCCATCCGCACGCAGCCCTCGAGGTGCCCGCGCATGCGCCCGAGCTCCTCGACCACGTGCTCGAGGCGCTGGCGCACCACGTCCTGGAACTGCACCTCGGCCAGCGCCTCCATCACCAGCGCGGCGACCTGCCGGCTGCGCTCCTGGAAGGCGTGCACGATCTCGTCGTTGAGCCGCTCGATCTGCTCGTAGGCCTCCCCGAGCTGGGTGAGCTGGCCTTCGATGCCGGCCAGGGTGTCGGCCTCGTAGCGGGTGCTCTCCTCCTGGAGGTGCTCGGCGAACTGCGACTCGACCGTCTCCACCATGCGGGCGATGCCGGCCTCGATGCGCTCGGCGGCCTCGTTCGACTGCACCGAGAGGTTGCGCACCTCGTCGGCCACCACCGCGAAGCCGCGGCCGTGCTCGCCGGCGCGCGCGGCCTCGATGGCGGCGTTGAGGGCGAGCAGGTTGGTCTGGGCCGCGATCTCCTTGACGAGCTGCGTGAGCCCGGTCAGCCCGCGCGCCTCCTCGAGCACGCGCTCGATGCGGTCGCGGTCGCGCTGCACGCGCTCGGCGCGGCCGGCGATGAACTCGCGCAGGCGCGCGAGCGTGGTGCGGTTGTGCTCGAGGCGCTCGCGGCTCGCGCCGGCCACGGACTCGGTGCGCTCCACCGCCTGGTCCACGAGCGCCACCGCCTCGCCGACCGCGGTGTCGACCTCGCGGATGCGGCCGAGGATGTCCACCGCGGCGCGCTCGGTCTCGCCCACCGTCTCGCGCACCTGCTCGCCGAGCACCTCCAGGCTGCGCGCGTAGCCCTCGGCCGAGCCCGTGAGCGCCTCGCAGGCGGCGAAGCGCTCCGCCGGCACCGGCACCATGGCTGTGTCGTCGTCCTCGACCTCGCGCTCGGCCACGCGCAGCAGCAGCCAGCGGTAGGCTGCGAGCGCCAGCCCGACGCCGAGGAGCCCGGCGAGGAGGTCGAAGAGCAGGTCCGACATCCCGAGGCGCGCGGCCAGGGTCCGCGCCTGGACATCGAGCAGCACCACGGCGAGCGCGAGCAGCGCGGCGAGCCCCACGGCGCCCCACAGGGTGACGCGGCGGAAGCGCGTGCGGTCGATGATCAAGTAGCGCTCGATGTCCATGCCGTCCCCCTCCCTGCGGCCCCCCGCCGCCCCGGCGGTCATGCGCCCGGCACCACGCGCCGGACCACGTCCATCAGCGCGTTGGCCTGCACGGGCTTGACCAGCCAGCCCGTCGCGCCCGCGGCCTTGGCCTCCTGGCGCTTGGCCTGGAGCGACTCGGTGGTGAGCATGAGGATGGGCACGAAGCGCGTCTGCGGGAGCTTGCGGATCTCGCGGATGAGCGTGATCCCGTCCATGCCCGGCATGTTGAGGTCCGTGATGATGAGATCCGGCTTGTAGCCCGCGAGGGTCGCGAGCGCCTCGCGGCCGCCGGTGGCCGTGCGCACCTCCCAGCCGGCCTTCTTGAGCACGCCCTCGATGCTCATGAGCAGGGTCGTCGAGTCGTCCACCAGCAGCGCCTTCTTCATCGCTCCCTCTCCCGTCCTCATGCCATCGCCATCTCGAGCTCGTCGGCGAGCAGCGCGTGGTCCAGCGCCCCCGCCGAGCGCGGCGCGTGCCGCCGCACCGGAAGCCCCCGCCCCAGCGACTCGGCCACGCGGATGCTGGCCCGCACCCCCCGCAGCAGCCGCGCCGCCCCGAAGCGCGCGGCGAGCCCGGCGATCACGCGCCGGTGCTCGCGCAGGCGCCGGTCCAGCATCACCGGCGCGAGCCCCGCCAGCCGCAGCCTGTCGTTGGCGCGGGTAGCGAAGCGGTAGAACAGCCGCGCCATCTGCCCCACGCCCACCGCCGCGAGCGGGTGCGGCACGAAGGGCACGACCACGTAGTCGGCCGCGAGCAGCCCGAGCTTGAGCCCCGGGCCCATGTCGGGCGGGGTGTCGAGGACGATGCGCTCGAAGCCGAGGGCGGCGGCCTCGGCGCGCAGCCGCGCGGCGGCCGCGGCCGGATCGGCGCAGGCGGGCTCGGCGAGCGGGTCGCCCGCGGGCAGCACCCACACGCCGGGCTCGGCGCCCGGCACCAGGAGCGGCTCGAGCGCACGCCCCTCGGCGAGCGGCGCGGCCGGCCCCGGATGGCCCCGCGGCGGCCGCGCCCC
>WGBS01000106.1 GCA_015494165.1 Gammaproteobacteria bacterium
CCGCACCACGTCGCCGGGGCGCACGCGGTCGCCCAGGCGCGCACGCCGGCGGCCGATCCATACGCGGCCGGCCTCGATCCAGCGCTCGATCTCGCGGCGCGAGCCCACGCCCTGGCGGGCCAGCGCCTTCTGCACGCGCTCGCCCTCGTCCATGGCGTCCGCCACGCTCAGCGGCCGGGCTCCTGCGGGCCCTCGCCCTCCGGGCCGGCCTCGCCGCCGCCGGCCTCCTCCTCCGCGGGCGGCGGGGCCTCCGTCGCCTCGGGCTCGCCCTCCCGCTCGCCCGTGGACGCGGCCTCGTCGCTCTGCCCGGCCCCGGCCGCCGCCTCCGCGTGCGCCGGGGCGTCGCCCCGCCGCGGGTGGAGCGGCACCACCTCGGCGCCGCCCGCCTCCTGCGCGCCGCCGGCCGCCTCCCCGCCCTGCTGGGGAAACTCGAGGCGCACCGTGAGCTGGTCGACATCGCGCAGCTCCTCGAGGGTGGGCAGGTCCTCGAGGCTGCGCAGCCCGAAGTAGTCGAGGAACTCGCGCGTGGTGCCGTACATGGCGGGCCGGCCGGGGGCGTCGCGGTGGCCGACCACGCGCACCCAGCCGCGCTCCTGGAGCGTGCGCATGATGGAGCTCGAGACGCTGACGCCGCGGATCTCCTCGATCTCGCCGCGCGTGATCGGCTGGCGGTAGGCGATGAGGGCCAGCGTCTCGAGCAGCGCGCGCGAGTAGCGCCCGGGGCGCTCCTCCCACAGGCGCGAGACCCAGGGGCTGAGCTCGCTGCGCACCTGGAAGCGCCAGCCGCTCGCCACCTCGCGCAGCTCGATGCCGCGCCCCGCGCAGGCCTCGCCGAGCCGCGCGAGCGCCGCGCGCAGGGCCTTGCGGTCCGGCCGCTCGTGCGGCTCGAACAGCGCCGCGAGCTGCTCCAGCGTCAGGGGCCGCCCCGCCGCGAGCAGCGCCGCCTCGAGGATGCGCTCCAGCATGGCCTCGTCCACGGTCGCCGCCTCAGGCCGCCGCCACGTAGATCGGCGCGAAGGGCTCGTTCTGGCTCAGGCGCACGAGCTGCTCCTTCACCAGCTCGAGCACGGCGAGGAAGGTCACCACCACGCCCGTGCGGCCCTCCTCGGGCCGGAACAGCGCCGTGAACTCCACGTGGCCGCCGCCCTGGAGCGACTCGAGCACCTGCGTCATGCGCTCGCGCACCGACAGCGGCTCGCGCTGCACGTGGTGGTGCGAGAACAGCTCGGCGCGGCGCATCACCTCTTGGAAGGCGAGCAGCAGCTCCTTGAGCGTCACCTCCGGCACGAGCTTCACCACGCGCCGGTCCGGCACCTCGGCGCGCACCGGGAAGGTGTCGCGCTCCATGCGCGGCAGGGCGTCGAGGTCCTCGGCCGCCTTCTTGAAGCGCTCGTACTCCTGCAGCCGGCGCACGAGCTCGGCGCGCGGGTCCTCCTCCTCGCCCTCCTCGCTCGCCGCCGGCCGCGGCAGCAGCATGCGCGACTTGATCTCGGCGAGCATGGCGGCCATGACCAGGTACTCCGCGGCCAGCTCGAGCCGCAGCTCCTTCATGAGCTCGATGTACTCCATGTACTGGCGCGTGATCTCGGCGATGGGGATGTCGAGGATGTCCAGGTTCTGCCGCCGGATCAGGTACAGCAGCAGGTCGAGCGGCCCCTCGAAGGCCTCTAGGAAGACCTCGAGGGCATCGGGTGGGATGTAGAGGTCCTGCGGCAGCTCGGTGAGCGGCTCGCCCTGCACCACCGCCAGCGGGAGCTCCGCCTGGCGCGGTGCCGTTGCCTCGCCGGCGGAAACCTCGGCCGTCGCCTGTCCGGTCCGCGTCTCGCCCGTCTCGCCCATGGCCGCCACCCCGCTCGCCGTGCCGCCTCCGCCGCGGCGCCTCAACGATAGGCCAGGCCCATGGCCTGGCGCACCTCCTGCATGGTCTCGCGCGCCACCTCGCGCGCCGCCTCGCAGCCCTCGGCGACGATGCGGCGCACGAGCTCCGGATCCTCCTCGTACTCGCGCGCGCGCGCCTGCAGGGGCTCGAGCTCCGCGAGCACCGCGTCGATGATGCGCTGCTTGCACTCCACGCAGCCGATGGCGGCGCTGCGGCAGCCCTCCTGCACCCAGGCGCGCGTGGCCTCGTCCGAGTAGATCCGGTGCCATTCCCACAC
>WGBS01000107.1 GCA_015494165.1 Gammaproteobacteria bacterium
GCGCTTGAAGAACACGACCTCGCGCGGCGGCAGCCAGTAGTCCACCCAGCGCCAGCGGTCGAACTCCGGGTGGGGGCTGGCGTCGAGGCGCACGGCCGACTCCTCGCCCACAAGGCGCAGCAGGAACCAGATCTGCTTCTGGCCCACGCACACCGGACGCCGGCCGCGCCGCACCAGCCGCCGCGGCAGCCGGTAGCGCAGCCAGCCGCGCGTGCGCCCGAGGATGCGCACGTGCTCGGGCCTGAGCCCCGTCTCCTCCTCCAGCTCGCGCAGCGCCGCCTCCTCGGGCGTCTCGCCGGAGCGGATCCCGCCCTGGGGGAACTGCCAGGCGTCCTGCCCGCAGCGCCGCCCCCAGAAGACGCGGTCGTCCGCGTTGCACAGGACGATACCGACGTTGAGGCGGAACCCTTCCGAATCAATCACTTGACAACCTCCGGGCGCGCCGCGGCGCCGCCCCCATTCTTCCACAGGGGGCACGCGGGCGGCAAACCGGCCGCACGGGGCGCTTTGCAGCCCCGGCCCTTTCCGGCACACTCCCCGCCGCACCGCGGGACGGCTGCGCGCATGGCCATCGCCCTCTTCGACCTCGACGAGACGCTGATCGACGGCGACAGCGACTACCTCTGGGGCCGCTTCCTGGCCCGCGAGGGGGTGGTCGACGGCGCGCGCTACGAGGCCGAGAACCGCCGCTTCTACGAGGACTACCTGCGCGGCACGCTCGACATCGACGCCTTCCTGCGCCACCAGCTCGCCCCGCTCGCCGCCCTCGATCCCGCACGGCTCGAAGACCTGCGCGGGCGCTTCCTGCGCGAGGAGATCGAGCCGCGCATCCTGCCCGCCGCGCGCGCGCTCATCGCGCGCCACCGCGCCGCGGGCGACCGCCCCGTGATCATCACCGCCACCAACCGCTTCATCACCGGGCCCATCGCCCGCCTGCTGGGCGTCGAGGACCTGATCGCCACCGAGCCCGAGCGCGGGCCCGACGGCCGCTACACGGGGCGCCACGCCGGCATCCCCGCCTTCCGCGAGGGCAAGGTGCAGCGCCTGCGGGCCTGGCTCGCCGAGCACGGGCTCGACCTCGCCGGGAGCTGGTTCTACAGCGACTCGCACAACGACCTGCCGCTGCTCGAGCTCGTCGAGCACCCGGTGGCGGTCGACCCGGACCCGCGCCTCGAGCGCGTGGCGCGCGAGCGCGGCTGGCCCGTGATCAGCCTGCGCGGGAAGCCCGGCGAGGGCGGGGAGGCCGCGGGAGGCGCCGGCGCGCCGTGAGCGCGGCGCGGCCCGGGGCGCGGCTCGCCCTCGTCGCCGCCCTCGCCGCGGCCAGCCTCGCCGGCGCCCTGCTCACGGGGGCGGCGGGCCTCGACGCCGCCACGGTGGCGCGGGCGCTCGCGGGGGCGGGCGATCCGGCCGCCGTCGCCATCGTGCGTGAGCTGCGCCTGCCGCGGGCGCTGGCGGCCTTCGCCGTGGGCGGGCTCCTGGGGCTCGCCGGCGCGCTCATGCAGGCCCTGCTGCGCAACCCGCTCGCCGAGCCCTACGTCCTCGGGGTCTCGGGCGGGGCCTCGGCCGCCGCCCTCGGCGCGCTGCTGCTGGGCCTGCCGGCGGCCTGGAGCGCGCCCGCCGCCTTCGCCGGGGCGCTGCTCACCATGGCCCTGGTCTTCGGCCTCGCCGGCGGCCCGCGGGCGACGCCTGCGCTGCTGCTGCTCACGGGCGTGGCCGTGGCCATGGGCTGGGGCGCGGTGGTCGCCTTCCTCCTAAGCCTCGCACCCGCCGAGCGCCTGCCGGGCATGCTGTTCTGGCTGATGGGCGACCTGGGCCACGTGCCCGCCCCCGGCCCCGCGCTCGCGGTGCTGGCGCTCGGCGCGGCGCTGGCGCTGGCGCTCGCCCCGGCCCTCGACGCCCTCGGCCTCGGGCGGCTGCGGGCGGCGGTCGCGGGCGTGCCGGTGGCGGCGACCGAGGCCGCGCTCTACGTGCTCGCCTCGCTTCTTGCGGCCGTGGCCGTGAGCACCGCCGGCGCCGTGGGCTTCGTCGGCCTGCTGGTGCCGCACGCGATGCGCCTCCTGGGGCTGCGCCGCCACCGCTGGCTGCTGCCGGGCGCGGCACTCGCAGGCGGAGCCCTGCTGGCGGCCGCCGACACGCTCGCGCGCGGCCTCGCCGCCCCGCGCGAGCTCCCGGTGGGCGTGGTGACGGCCCTGCTCGGGGTGCCCGTGTTCCTGGTGCTGCTGCGCCGCCACGGGACCGGCCATGGCTGAGGCGTCGCCGCTGCTGGAGGCCGCGGGCCTGGCGCTCGCCGCCGGCGGACGGGTGCTCGTGCGCGGCCTCGACCTGCGCCCGCGCCCGGGCGAGCTGTGGGCCGTGCTGGGGCCGAACGGGGCCGGCAAGACAACGCTGCTCCACGTGCTCGCCGGGCTGCGGCGGCCGGCCGCAGGCGAGGTGCGCGTCGGCGGCCGCCCCGCGCGCGCCCTGCCGCGGCGCCGCCTCGCCCGGCTGGTGGGGCTGCTGCCCCAGGAGGAGGAGCCGGGCCTGCCGGCCACGGCGCTCGAGCTCGCCCTGCTGGGGCGGCTGCCCCACCGGCCGCCGTGGCGCGGCGAGACCGCCGCCGACCTCGCCGCGGCGCGCGCAGCGCTCGCCGCCGTGGGGCTGGCGGGCCTGGAGGAGCGGCTGCTCGCCACGCTCTCCGGCGGCGAGCGGCGCCGCGCCGCCCTCGCCGCCCTCCTCGCCCAGGATCCCCCCGTATGGCTGCTCGACGAGCCGGCCGCGCACCTCGACCTGCCGCATCAGGTGGCCGTCATGCGCCTGCTGCGCGCGCGCGCCCGCGAGGGGCGCGCCGTGCTCGCCACCCTGCACGACCCCAATCTCGCCGTGCGCTGGTGCACGCACGCGCTGGCGCTCATGCCGGGGGGCGAGCCCCTCGCAGGGCCCGCCCCGGAGGTCCTCACCGCCGAGCGGCTCGGGGCCCTCTACGGCCATCCGCTCGAGACCGCCCGCACCGCCTCGGGCCCGGTCTTCGTCCCCCGGCCCTGAGCGGCGCCCCGGCGGGCACTATACTTCCCGGGAGGCCCACCCGCGGAGCGCCCCGTGACCGCCAACCGGCTCATCATCGCCTTCGCCGTCCTGGCCGTGGCCGTCGCCCTGTGGCTCGTGGCCACGCGGCCCGGGGGGCGCGAGGCCGAGACCCCGACGAGCGCGCCGGCCGCAGGCGCGGCCGAGGACCACGGCGGGGGGTCCGCGGCGCCCGTGCCCGAGCCCCCGGAGCAGGACCCGCGCTTCGGCACCGATCCCGAGCGCTACCACCTGCCCGAGCGCGCCGTCGACACCGACGACATCCCGAACATCGTCCTGCGCGCCGACGACCGCGACGACGAGCCGCTGCCCTACTACCGCATCGCCCCCGACACCTACATGCTCTACGGCAACATCGCCGAGGTGGACCGCTACAACCGCGGCTTCAACGGCAACGCGGGCTTCGTCGTCACCTCCGAGGGCGTGGTGGTGATCGACTCCCTCGGCACGCCCAAGCTCGGCCGCCGCCTGATCGCCACCATCCGCCAGGTCACGGGCGCGCCCATCCGCTACCTCATCCTCACCCACAACCACCCGGACCACAGCTACGGCGCCGTCGCCTTCCGCCAGCTCGGCGGCGTGACCGTCGTGGCACACGAGGGCACGCTCGACTACCTGGCCTCGGAGGCCCTGGAGCGCTCGGTCGCCTACCGCCGCAGCTTCATCCCGCAGGACATGGAGGGCTTCGAGCCGGTGGTGCCGGACGTGCTCCTCGGCGGCGCACCGCGCAGGGCCCACCTCGTCATCCGCCTCGGCGGGCGCACCTTCGAGGTCTGGGACGTGGACCACCACCACTCCTACGGGGACCTGGTGGTGCACCAGGTCGAGGACGGCGTCGTGTGGATCTCGGACCTGGCCTTCAACCACCGCCTGACCTTCATGGGCGACGGCTCGCTCCAGGAGGCGCTCGCCGGCCAGGAGTGGCTGCTCGAGCGCTTCAAGGACGCGCGGCTCATGGTCCCGGGCCACGGCAGCGCCCAGAGCCCGCCCTTCCCCATGGTGCGGCGCACCCGGGACTACATGCGCGCGCTCCAGGACTTCATGACCCGCGCGGTGGAAGAGGGGCTCGACCTGCAGGACGCCGTCGACCGCGCCGAGAAGGACCCGCGCTTCGACCCCTGGCGCGGCGACCGCCTGTTCGAGCTCAACCACCGCCCCAACGCCAACTTCGTCTACCGCGAGGTCGAGCGCGCCCTGTTCGAGGACTAGGCGCGCCGCGCCCCACGGCGCCCCGCCCGGGCTTGAGCCGGCCGCGCGGCGGAGCCATATAGAGAGCGTCCCCCCGCGGACACCCCCGGCCGGGCGGCCCTGCCGCCGGCGGCATCGCTCTTGCCGGAAGGCCTGAAAGGCGCGCCTTTCAGGCCTTCCGCCGCGGCCAGGGACGGCCGCGGGACAGCCCATGCACATGGAGGTGCATGACGATACAGGGAGAAATCAAAATGGCCGCGAAGCGCCTCAGCGCTGACCAATCCGCGTGGCGGATTGGTCAGCGGTTCGA
>WGBS01000108.1 GCA_015494165.1 Gammaproteobacteria bacterium
ACACCACCGCCGGGCGCACGCCGGCGCGCTCCAGCGCGCGCAGCACGCCCACGTGCGCCCAGCCGCGGGCCGAGCCGCTGCCCAGCGCCACGCCGACGCGCGGCGCTTGTCCCTCGCCCGCCGCTGCTGCCATGGCGCGATTATGGACGCCGCGCCGGGCATGCGCACCCGTGCTAAGGTTGCGCCGCCATGGCGACCCCGCAGCCCCTCACCGCGCCCCCGCTGCCGCCCGGTGCGCTCCTGCCGGACTACGGCGGGCATTCGCTGCTCAACCTCATGGCCTCGCTCGCCGGCGGGCTGGGCGCGGGGCCCGTGCCGTGGCCCGACTGCGCGCTGCTCGCGCGCGAGCGCGTCGCCGCGGCGCGCGCCGTGGTGCTCGTGGTCGCCGACGGCCTCGGCACCTACCTCGTGGAGGACGGGGGCACGCCCTGGCTCGCGGCCCACCGCGCCGGCACCCTGACCTCGGTCTTCCCCGCCACCACGGCGGCGGCCGTCGGCACGCTGCTCACGGGCCTGCCGCCGCGCGCCCACGGCCTCACGGGCTGGCACGTGCTGCTGCCGGAGGCGGGCGGCGTGGTGGCGGTGCTGCCGTGGAAGCGCCGCGGCGAGGAGCGCGGCCTGGAGGAGCAGGGCGTGGCGCTCGCCCGGCACCTCGAGCCCCGCCCGCTCGCCGCGCGCCTGGGCGTGCCCGTGCACCTGCTGCTTCCCGCCGACATCGCGCACTCGCCCTTCTCGCGCGCCTTCGCAGGCCCGGCGCGCATCCATCCCTTCGAGCGCCTGCCGGAGGCGGTCGGGCGCGCGGCGGCGCTCGCCCGCGCAGGACGCGCGCTGGTGCACCTCTACTGGCCCGAGGTGGACCGCCTCGCCCACGAGCACGGGCCGGCCGCAGGACCGGTGCGTGCCGCCGCCGCGGCGCTGGACCGGGCGCTCGCGCGCCTGCACGAGGCGCTCGCGGGCAGCGGCGCCCTGCTCGTCGTGACGGCCGACCACGGCCTCGTCGCCACGGACGCGGCGCACACGGTGCGCATCGACCGCGACCCGGAGGCCGCCGCCATGCTGCGCCTGCCGCTGAGCGGCGAGCCGCGCGCGGCCGTCTGCCACCTGCGCCCCGGCGCAGGGAGGGACTTCGACGCCTGGGCGGCCGAGCGCCTCGCGGGGCGCGCGCTGTGCGTTCCGGGCGCGGCGGTCCTCGCGGGGGGCTGGTACGGGCCGGGGCGCGAGACGCACCCGCGCCTCGCCGAGCGCGCCGGCGACCGCATGCTGCTCGCCTGCGGCCCGTGGACCGTGCGCGACCGCGTGCCGGGAGAGGAGGAAGGGCGCGTGCAGCGCGGCGTGCACGGCGGCCTCGCGCCGGAGGAGATGCACGTGCCGCTCGCGCTCGCGGGCGGGGAGTGACCGGGGTGCGACGTGGCGCCTCCACCTCGCATCCCACGGCCGCGGCCGCGCGCGGGGCGGGCGCGCCGCGCACCGTCGCCGAGCGCCTCGCGGCGCTTGCGCAGCACCAGGCCCGCCTGCGCCGCTGCCGCCGCTGCCCCGACATGACGGGCCCGCCCGTGGTCGGCGCGCCCGTGCTCTCGCCGGTCCTGCTGGTCGGCCAGGCGCCGGGCTCGCGCGAGATCGAGCTGCGCCGGCCCTTCGCCTGGACCGCCGGAAAGACCCTGTTCCGCTGGTTCGAGGGGATCGGCCTCGACGAGGAGGCCTTCCGCGCGCGCGTCTACATGGCCGCCGTCTGCCGCTGCTTCCCGGGCAAGGCACCCAAGGGCGGCGACCGCGTCCCCAGCGAGGCCGAGGTGGCGAGCTGCGCGCCGTGGCTCGAGGCGGAGATCGCGCTGCTCCGCCCGCGGCTGGTCATCCCCACGGGGCGGCTCGCCATCGCCCGCTTCCTCGACCACCGCGCGCTCGCCGAGGTGGTGGGCCGCGTGCACCCGGTGCGCCTCGGCCGCAGGAGCGTCGACGTCATCCCGCTGCCGCACCCGTCCGGGGCCTCGGTCTGGCACCGCACGGAGCCCGGCCGCACCCTGCTCGAGCGCGCGCTCGCCCTGATCGCGGCGCATCCGGCCTGGCGGGCGATCCTCCACCGCCCGCCGCCGCGCGCCGGCACGGCGCCTCAGGCGGGCTCGCGGCGGCGCGCGTAGGCTGCGATCTCCTCGGCCTCCATCGGGCGGCCGAAGTGGTAGCCCTGGAACACCCCGCAGCCGAGGGCGGCGAGGCGCTCGACGTGCGCGGCCGTCTCCACGCCCTCGGCGACGAGCGTGGCACCCAGCGCACGCCCGAGGCCGACGATCATGCGCACGATCGCCTCCGCCGCGCCGCCCTCGTCGAGGCCGCGCACGAAGCTGCGGTCGATCTTGAGCGTGTCGATGGGAAAGCTGTGCAGGCGCGCGAGCGAGGAGTGCCCCGTGCCGAAGTCGTCGATGGCGATGCGGAAGCCCGCCTGCGCGAGCGCCCTCAGATTGGCGAGCACCGTCTCGGTCCCCCCCATCACGCCGCTCTCGGTGACCTCGAGCTCGAGGTCGGCGGGCGCGACCCCGCGCAGCGCGCAGGCGGTCACGAACTCGCCGGCGAGCCCCGGCGAGAGGAGCTGCGCCGGCGAGACGTTGAGCGCGACGCCGCGCGCGAGCGCCTCCAATCCCTCCTCTTTCCAGCGCCCCACCTGCGCCAGCACCTCGCCCAGCACCCAGCTCCCCAGCTCGTGGATGAGGCTCGAGGACTCGGCCACGGCGACGACCACGTCGGGCCGGATGGGGCCGTGCTCGGGGCTCGCCCAGCGCAGCAGCGCCTCGGCCCCGCGCAGCCGCCCCTGGGCGTCCACCTTGGGCTGGTAGACCAGGCGCAGCTCACCCGCGCGCAGCGCGCGCCGCAGGTTGGACTCGATGTAGCGCCTGAGCGCCGCCTCCTCGGCGAGCCGCGCGCTGTAGAGGCGCACCGTCCCGCCCGGCCCGCCGCGGGCCGCCTGCAGGGCGAGGCCCGCGCGGTCGAGCAGGGCGTCGGGCTCGCCCGCCTCCCCCCAGGCCGCGCCCATGCGCGCCTCGAGCTGCACGGTGCCGCCGCCCGCGGCGAAGGGCCGGCGCAGCGCCGCCTGCGCCTTCTC
>WGBS01000109.1 GCA_015494165.1 Gammaproteobacteria bacterium
GTCCAGGCGTTCGCCACGCCGGGGAAGCGGATGGCCTGGTCCATCTCGCGCATGAGGTCGGCCGTGGTCTTGGCCGGGTCCGGCCATTCCTCCTTGGGCTTGAGCCGCACGATGGTCTCGATCATGGACAGCGGCGCCGGGTCCGTGGCGGTCTCCGCGCGCCCGATCTTGCCGAAGACCGACTCCACCTCGGGGAAGGTGCGCAGGATCTTGTCCGTCTGCTGCAGGAGCTCGCGCGCCTTGGTGATGGAAAGCCCCGGGAAGGTGGTCGGCATGTAGAGAATGTCGCCCTCGTCCAGCGGGGGCATGAACTCCGTCCCGACCCGCGCCAGCGGCCAGGCAGTCGCCGCCACCAGCGCGACGGCCACGGCCAGCGTCACCAGCTTGAAGCGCATGGCGAGCCTGAGGGCCGGCCGGTGGAGGAAGTGCAGCAGGCGGTTCACGGGGTTTTTCGCCTCCGGCAGGATGCGCCCGCGGATGAACCACACCATGAGCAGGGGCACCAGGGTGACGGCGAGGCCCGCAGCGGCCGCCAGCGAATAGGTGCTGGTGAAGGCCATGGGGCTGAAGAGCCGCCCCTCCTGCCCCTGGAGGGCGAAGATGGAGATGTACGAGACCGTGATGATCAGCAGCGAGAAGAACAGGGCGGGCCCCACCGCCTTGGCCGCGTCCACGATGGCATGCGCGCGCTCGGTGGGGTTGAGCGGCCCGCCCTTCGCACGCGCGGCCTGCTCGAGATGCTTGTGCGCCGTCTCGATCATGACGATGGCAGCGTCCACCATGGCGCCGATGGTGATGGCGATGCCGCCGAGCGACATGATGTTGGCGTTGATGCCCTGCCAGCGCATGACGAGGAAGGCGATGAGGATGCCCACCGGCAGGGAAAGGATCGCCACCAGCGCCGAGCGCGCGTGCAGCAGGAAGAGCACGCACACGATGCTGACGACGATGAACTCCTCGACCAGCTTCTCCTTGAGGTTGGCCACCGCGCGCTCGATGAGGGCGCCGCGGTCGTAGACGGGCACGATCTCCACGCCCTCGGGCAGCCCCGCCTTGAGCTCCTCGAGCTTGGCGCGCACCGCGCGGATGGTGTCGAGGGCGTTCTCGCCGTAGCGCATGATGACCACCCCGCCCGCGACCTCGCCCTCACCGTCGAGCTCGGCCACCCCCCGCCGCAGCTCGGGGCCGAGCTGCACGGTGGCGACGTCACGGACGAAGACCGGCGTGCCGTCGCGGCTCACGCCCACCGGAATGCTCTCGATGTCGGCGATCGAGCGGATGTAGCCGAGGCCGCGCACCATGTACTCGGTCTCGGACATCTCCACCAGCCGGCCGCCGACGTCGTTGTTGGAGCGCATGAGCGCGTGGCGCACCTTGCCGAGCGGGATGCCGTAGCGCAGGAGCGCGTTCGGGTCGACCACGACCTGGTACTGCTTGACGTAGCCGCCCACCGAGGCGACCTCGGCCACGCCCGGCACCGTCTGCAGGGCGTAGCGCAGGTACCAGTCCTGGATGGAGCGCAGCTCCGCGAGGTCGTGGCGGCCGCTGCGGTCGACGAGCGCGTACTCGTAGACCCAGCCGACCCCCGTGGCGTCCGGCCCCAGGGTGGGGGTGACGCCGGGCGGCAGCTTGCTCGCCACGTAGTTGAGGTACTCGAGCACGCGCGAGCGCGCCCAGTACATGTCGGTGCCGTCCTCGAAGATGATGTAGACGAAGGACAGCCCGAAGAAGGAGTAGCCCCGCACCACCTTGGCGTTCGGGACCGCCAGCATGGCGGTGGTGAGCGGATAGGTCACCTGGTCCTCGACCACCTGCGGCGCCTGTCCCGGATACTCGGTGAAGATGATGACCTGCACGTCCGAGAGGTCCGGGATGGCGTCCAGCGGGATGGTGCGCACCGCCCACAGCCCGCCGGCGACGAGGATCGCCACGGCGACGAGGACCACGAAGGCGTTGCGGGTGGAGGCATCGATGATGGCCTTGATCATCGCGCGCCCTCCCCATGCGCGGCCGCCGACGCACCGCCGTCGTGGCCACCGGCCTCATGGCCGCTCCCGTGGCCGCCGCCCTCGGGGGCTGGCGTCTCGTGGCCGCCGCCCCCGTGGGTGGCCGTGCCCGCCTCGCCCGCGCCCTCGGGCTCGAGCATCTTGGCCGCCGCCTCGCGGATCTTGGACTCGGAGTCGATCAGGAACTGCGCCGAGGTGACGACGCGCTCGCCGGGGCGCAGCCCCTCGAGCACCTCGACCCAGCCGTCGGCGGCGAGCCCCAAACGCACCTCGCGCGGGACGAACTTGCCCCCGCCCCGGGCGACGAAGACCTGCTCGCGCACGCCCGTGCGCACGACGGCCTCCTCGGGGATGGCGAGCGCCCGCTCGCGCCGCCCGGCCAGGATGTGCACCGTGGCGTACATGTCGGGCTTGAGGGCGAGGTCCGGGTTGTCGAACTCGAGCCGCACGCGCACCGTGCGGGTGCGGCGCTCGGCATAGGGGTAGATGTAGGTGATGCGCCCGCGGAACACCCTGCCGGGGAGCGCGCGCAGGCGCAGCTCGGCCTCGTCGCCGACGCGCACCCACGGCAGGTCCTGCTCGAAGACGTCGGCGTAGACCCACACGCGCGAGAGGTCGGCGATCTCGTAGAGCACCTTGCCCGGGCTGATGTGCTGGCCTTCGCGCACACCCACGCGCGTGACGATGCCGGAGACGGAGGCGCGCAGCGGCACGGTGCGGCGCACCTTCCGCGTGCGCTCGATGCGCCGGATCTCGTCGGCTGGCACGTCGAGCAGGCGCAGGCGCTCGCGCGCGCTCGCCACCAGCCGCTCGGCCGTCTCGCGGATCTCGGGGTAGACGCTCCGGCCGAGGACGTCGCGGTTCTCGAGCGCGAGGAGGTATTCCTCGGCGCTCGCGACGATGCGCGGGGCGTAGACCTCGAGCAGCACCCGGCCGCGCTCGACCGGCTGGCCGGTCTCGCTCACGTGCAGGCGCTCGACCCAGCCGCTGATCTTGGGGCTGATGCGGCTGATGCGGCGCTCGTCGTAGTCCACGCGGCCCACGGTGACGATGCGCCGCGCCAGCGTGCGGTGCTCGGCGCGCGCGGTGCGCACGCCGATGTTCTGCACCACCACCGGATCGATCTTGACCGTGCCCGCGGGCTCGTCCCCGCCCTCGCCCTCGTCGGCATAGACCGGGATGTAGTCCATGCCCATCTCGTCCTTGGCCGGCACCGGCGAGGTGATGCTCGGGTTCATCGGGTGCCGGTAGAACAGGATCTTGCGCTCCTTCTTCTTCGGCTGGGCCTCGTCGGCGTAGACCGGGATGTAGTCCATGCCCATCTCGTCCTTGGCGGGCACCGGCGAGGTGATGCTCGGGTTCATCGGATGCCGGTAGAACAGGATCTTGCGCCCTTCCTTGGGAGCGCCTTCCGTGGAGGGCGCCGCCTGCTGCTGGCGGACGGCGTACCAGTACCCGCCGCCCGCACCGGCGGCGAGGGCGGCGAGCGCGAGGGCGATGGCCTTGGCGTTCATCGCTGGATCTCCTTGCCCGTGGCCGCGGCGAGGCGCGCCAGCGCCTGGTGGGCTGCGCTCTGCATCTCCCACCGCCGCAGCTCGTGGTTGTACAGGGTGATCTGGGCGCGCACGACGTTGAGGAAATCGACCTTGCCCACCTGATAGGCGGCGAGCATGGCCGCGAGCGTCTGGCGCGCCTGGGGCAGAATGCCGCGCTCGAGCAGCTCGAGCTGCCCCAGCGCCTCGCGGTAGGCGGCGAGCGCCTGGGCGATCTCGGCGCGCACGCGCTGGCGCGCGTCCTCCAGGAGGCTGCGCATGCGCATGAGCTCGGCGTTGCGCTGGTCGACGGCGCGCCGCTGCTTGGTGTCGGCGTAGAGCGGCAGCTTCACGCCCACCATCACGCTGAGGAAGTCCGGGCGCTCGCGCCCGCCCGGGGCGTCCAGGCGCAGCCCGTAGGTGGCGCCGACCGTGAAGTCCGGCAGCAGGTCGCGGCGGGCGAGCTCGCGGCGGCGCTCGGCGGCCTGCACGCGCGCGGCGAGCGCGCGCAGCAGGGGGCGCCTGGCATCGGCGATCCCGTAGAGCGCCTCCTCCCCGGGCACCGCCGGCAGCGTGCCGGGCTCGCGTCGCGGCAGGCGCACGGGGGTGTCCGCGGGGCGGTTCAGGAGCGCATTCAGGCGGGCCTCGACGCTGCGGCGGCGCTTGCGCAGCCTGAGCTCCATGTCGCGCAGGCGCGAGAGCTCGAGCTCGGCCAGCAGCACATCCTGCTGGAGCCCCTTGCCGACCCGGTAGGCCGCCTGCGCCACCTCCACGAGCTGGCGCATGAGGGTCTGGTTGCGCGCCACCACCTCGAGCGCGCGGTCGAGGTGGTGGAGCTGCCACCAGGCGATGCGCACGTCGCGCGCGAGGCGCAGCCGCACCTCCTCGACCGAGACGGCAGCGGCCTCCGCCTCGTGCTCGGCCGCCGCGCGCCTCAGGGCCAGCTTGCCGGGAAAGGGCACGGCCTGGACCACGCCGACCTGGAGCTGGGTCATGGCCTCCTGGTCGAGGTCGAAGGTGTCGACCGGGATGTTCATGGCGTTGAGGCGCAGCACCGGGTCGGGCAGCGTGCCCGCCTGGGGCGGCACCGCGGCCATGGCGGCGGCGCGCTGGCGTGCGGCCTCGAGGGCGGCGCTCGCGGCGAGCGCCGCCCGCACGGCGGCCTCCTCGTCGAGGACGCCGGAGTCCGAAGCGGCCGCCGCCTGCCCGAGGCCGAGCAGGGCGCCGAGGGCCAGCGCGCGCCAGGCGCGCAGTGTTCTTGAACAGGGATGCATCTCGCTCCTCCCGTCGCTCGCGGATACCGGGGACCGGCGCGCACGCGCGGTCCCGCTGCCGTCAGCGGGAAGGAGCGGTCAGATCAGGAAGCTGCAGCAGAGGAGATACTGCGGCTCGGCGTCGGGGGGAGGGGGCTCCGGCGGCACGGGCGCGCCGTGGGGATCCGTCACCGGCAGGCGCAAGCCGGCGGCCACCGCGGCCACGGGCTGCGCCTGTCCCCCCGGCGGCAGGGCCTGCGCCCCGTCGCGGCAGGGTGCCGGCGCGCGCATGGTGCAGACGGCCGGCTGGCAGCCGCCGTCGGCGGAGCGCGCCGCCCCGTCCGTGCCGCCCTCGCAGCCGGCGCAGGCGGGCGCTGTGGCCTGGGCGCCAGTCGCGGCGGCGAGGCAGGCCTCGATCGGGGCGACCAGCCAGGCGAGCGCGAGCAGCAGCGCCGCCGCCGCTCCCGCACCCGTGCTTCGCACCCTGGCCTGCCTCATCGGTGCTCCCCATGCGAGATCGCCCCTCACGGGCGACCGTAGGCTTGTAGCATAGGCGGCGCCGCGGCGCAAACGATGACCTGCGTCAAGCCCGGGTCGTCCTGCGGGCGCGCGGGCGGCGAGGGCGCCCGCGCGCGCGCGCGCCGCCGGTCCGCGGCAGCGCGAGCAGGCGCGCCCCCTCCCTGCGCACGAACTCGGCGAAGGCCTCGGCCACCGGCGACAGGCGCTTGCCGCGCCGGCAGACCAGGTGCCAGTGGCGCAGGATGGGGAAGCTCTCGGCCTCGAGCACCGCGAGGCGGCCGAGCTCGAGCTCCATGCCGAGCGTGTGGAGCGAGACGATGCCGAGCCCGAGCCCCGCCTCCACCGCCTGCTTGATGGC
>WGBS01000110.1 GCA_015494165.1 Gammaproteobacteria bacterium
CCCTCGTCGTCGTCGACATGCACGCCGCCGCGGAGCGCATCGCCTACGAGGCCCTCAAGCGCGCCTGGGACGAGGGCGCTCCCGCCGCCCAGCGCCTCCTCGAGCCCGCCACCGTGACGGTCACGCCGGCCGAGGCGGACGCCGCCGAGGCGCAGGCTGAGGCGCTCGCGCGCCTCGGCCTCGAGCTCTCGCGCGCCGGGCCCGACCGCGTGCGCGTGCTGGCGGTGCCGGCGGCGCTCGCCGGCGCCGACATCGCCGCCCTCGTGCGCGACGTGCTCGCCGAGCTCGCCGCCCACGGCACCGCCGCCACGGTGGCCGGGCGCATCCACGAGGTGCTCGCCACGCTCGCCTGCCACGGCTCGGTGCGCGCCGGGCGGCGGCTCACCCTCCCCGAGATGGACGCGCTGCTGCGCGAGATGGAGCGAACGGAGCGTGCGGGGCAGTGCAACCACGGCCGTCCGACCTGGGTCCGCATCCCGCCCGCCGAGCTCGACCGCTGGTTCCATCGCGGCCGTTGAGCATCCTTGAAAATCACGGAAGCCCTGAAAAATTCGATTTTTCAGGGCTTCCCCGCGGCCAGGGATGGCCGCGGGACGGTCCATGCACATGGAAGTGCATGGCGACATGGAAAAAAATCGAAATGGCTGCGAAGCACCTTAGCGGATCAATCCGCGTAGCGGATTGATCAGAGTTTCCTCACGGAGTGACGTTCCTTGATTTTCGAGGATGCGACCAGGCGGCTCCGGGCGCTCCGTCCGCGGGAATCGGCCGGGCTCGGGAACCATGCCGCCGAGCTGGCGGGGCGGTGGTCGGCTGACGCCGGAAGGCGCGCTATGCCCGAAAAGCGTCCAGTCGTGGTTTCCCTCATGGGGCCGACCGCCGCGGGCAAGACCGAGGCGGCGCTGGCGCTCGCGCGCGCGCTGGGCGGCGAGGTCGTGAGCGTGGATTCCGCGCAGGTCTACCGCGGCATGGACGTCGGCACCGCCAAGCCTTCGCCCGAGGTGCGCGCCGAGGTGCCGCATCACCTGATCGACATCCTCGAGCCCGAGGAAAGCTACTCGGCGGCGCGCTTCCGGCGCGAGGCCCTCGAGGCCGTGGCCGCCGTCGCCGCGCGCGGCCGGCTGCCGGTGCTCGCCGGCGGCACCATGCTCTACTTCCGCGCCCTGGAGCAGGGGCTCGCGCCGCTGCCGGGGGCGGACGCGGAAGTGCGCGCAGCGATCGCCGCCGAGGCGGCCGAGCGCGGCTGGGCGGCGCTGCACGCCGAGCTCGCGCGGGTGGACCCGGAGGCGGCGGCGCGCATCCATCCCAACGACCCGCAGCGCATCCAGCGCGCGCTCGAGGTCTGGCGGCTCACGGGGCGGCCGCTGTCGGCCTGGCTCGCCGAGGCGCGCGCGGCGCCGCCGCCGTTCCGCGCGGTGCGCGTGGTGCTCGCGCCCGCAGACCGCGCCGAGCTCCACCGGCGCATCGCAGCGCGCCTCGAGGCCATGTTCGATGCGGGCTTCGTCGAGGAGGTGGCGCGCCTGCGCGCACGGCCGGGTCTGACGCGCGCGCATCCCTCCATGCGCGCCGTCGGCTACCGGCAGGTGTGGGACCACCTGGAAGGGCGCTGGGACGCGGCCGAGATGCGCGCGCGCGCCCTCTACGCCACGCGCCAGCTCGCCAAGCGCCAGCTCACCTGGCTGCGCGGGCGCTGGGGGCCCGGCACGGCCGCGTGGATCGATGCGGGCCGCGCCGACGCCGCCGCGCGTGTGCGGGCCTTCGTCGAGCGGGCGCTCGAGGCGGCGCGCGCGGGCGGCGGAGACGGCTGAGGGCGGCATTGCCCCTGCCGCGACAGGGACTTGGCACTCCGGCGCGGGCTGTGACAGCGTGCTAGAATTCGGATGTCGGGCGGTGCCGGGCGCCGGGGGCAGCGCACCGCCCGCCGCGGGTGGCCGCCGGGGCGCGGCCGCGCAGCCGCGACCTTGGAACAACAAGAAGGAGACCGTGATGGCCAAGGGGCAGTCCCTGCAAGAACCTTTCCTGAACGCGCTCCGCAAGGAGCGGATCCCGGTCTCGATCTACCTGGTGAACGGAATCAAGCTGCAGGGGCAGATCGAGTCCTTCGACCAGTTCGTGGTGCTGCTGCGCAACACCGTCAGCCAGATGATCTACAAGCACGCCATCTCGACGGTGGTGCCGTCGCGCAACGTCCGCCTCAACCTCGGCGGGGAGGGCAATGCCCAGGGCGCCGGAGGCTGACGGCCGGCGCCGCGGCGGCCGGCGCGGCCGCCCGCGCGCAACGGCGTGAAGGAGAGCACCTTCCTCTACGAGCGGCCGCGGCGCGGCGAGCGCGCGGTCCTGGTGCACATCGACTTCGCGGCCGAGCGCGACCGCGAGGGTCTCGAGGAGTTTCGCGGCCTGGTCGCCTCGGCGGGCGCGAGCGAGGTGGCGCTGGTGCGCGCGCGCCGGCGCGAGCCCGACCCGCGCTACCTGATCGGCAGCGGGAAGGTCGAGGAGATCGCCGCCGCAGTCGAGGCCTGCGGCGGCGAGGTGGTGATCTTCAACCACGCCCTCAGCCCCAGCCAGGAGCGCAACCTCGAGCGCCGCGTGCGCTGCCGCGTCCTCGACCGCACCACCCTCATCCTGGACATCTTCGCCCAGCGCGCGCGCTCGCACGAGGGCAAGCTCCAGGTCGAGCTCGCGCAGCTGCGCCACCTCGCCACACGGCTGGTCCGCGGCTGGACGCACCTCGAGCGCCAGAAGGGCGGCATCGGGCTGCGCGGGCCCGGCGAGACCCAGCTCGAGACCGACCGCCGCCTCATCGGCGAGCGCATCAAGGTGCTGCGCCGCCGCCTCGAGCGCGTGCGGCGCCAGCGCGCCCAGGGCCGGCGTGCGCGCCGGCGCGCGGCGGTGCCCACGGTCTCGCTCGTCGGCTACACCAACGCCGGCAAGTCCACGCTCTTCAACCGCCTCACGCACGCCGGTGTCTACGCCGCCGATCAGCTCTTCGCCACGCTCGACCCCACGGTGCGGCGCGTCGCGCTCGAGCGCGCGGGCGACGTGGTGCTCGCCGACACCGTGGGCTTCATCCGCCACCTGCCGCACGACCTGGTCGCGGCCTTCCGCTCCACGCTCGAGGAGACGACCGAGGCGGCCCTGCTGCTGCACGTCATCGACGCCTCCGACGAGCGCCACGACGAGGCCGCCGCCGAGGTGCGCGAGGTGCTGCACGAGATCGGCGCCGAGCGCATCCCGCAGCTCGAGGTCATGAACAAGATCGACCGCATCGGCGAGGCCCCGCGCCTCGAGCGCGACGCCGACGGCACCGTGCGCCGCGTGTGGGTCTCGGCCGCCACGGGCGCGGGCCTCGATCTGCTGCGCGCGGCCCTCGCCGAGCGCCTGCGCGGCGAGGAGCGCCGCGGCTGGCTGGAGCTCGACGCCGCCGAAGGGAGGCTGCGCGCGAGGCTCTACGCGCTCGGCGCGGTGCGCTCCGAGATCCCGCGCGGCGAGGGCGGGTGGCTGCTGCGTGTGGCGCTGCCGCCCGCGGCCTGCCGCCGGCTCGAGCGCGAGGGGCTGCGCCTGCACTGGCGGGAGGAGGAGGGCGCCGCGCGCGCCGCGGTTGCGGCACCGCAGGGGGCTACCTAAAATGCGCGGGCACGCGCCGGCCTGCGCGCCGGCGCCGAGGGGCCCGGGCGACCCGCCACCAGCGATGGCGGGACGTCCGGGCTCGCGCTGTCGGGCGCCCTCGCGCCCGGAGCCGGAGGGGAGATGGCCTGGAACGAGCCCGGAGGCGGCGGCCGCGATCCCTGGGGAGGGGGACGCGGCGACCAGGGGCCGCCCGACCTCGACGAGGTCTTCCGCCGCCTGAGCCAGCGGCTCGGCGGCCTGTTCGGCGGGCGCCGCGGCGGCGCGCGCGTCGGCGGCGGGCGCGGGGGCGGCGGCTGGCTGGTCGGCATCGCCGTCGCCGTCTGGCTGCTGTCCGGCATCTACATCGTCGGGCCCGCCGAGCGCGGGGTGGTGCTGCGCTTCGGCAAGTACGTCGGCACCACCATGCCGGGCCCGCACTGGCACTGGCCCTATCCCATCGAGCGCGTCGAGAAGGTCGACGTCGACCGCATCCGCCAGGCCGAGCACAAAGCCCTCATGCTCACGCGCGACGAGAACATCGTCGACGTCGACGTCGGCGTGCAGTATCGCGTGCAGGACCCGAAGGCCTATCTGTTCCACGTGCGCAACCCCGAGCTCACCGTGGTGCAGGCGGTCGAGAGCGCCATCCGCGAGGTCGTGGGCAAGAGCGAGATGGATTTCGTCCTCACCCAGGGACGCACGGAGGTCGCCGCGCGCACGCAGCGCCTCGCCCAGTCCATCCTCGACCGCTACGGCACCGGCGTGCAGCTCACCAAGGTCAACCTCAAGGACGCGCAGCCGCCGGAGGAGGTGCAGGCCGCCTTCGCCGACGCCATCAAGGCGCGCGAGGACGAGCAGCGCTACAAGAACGAGGCCGAGGCCTACGCCAACGAGATCATCCCCAAGGCGCGCGGGCGCGCGGCGCGCCAGATCGAGGACGCCAACGCCTACAAGGCCGAGGTCGTCGCCCGCGCCAAGGGTGAGACGGCGCGTTTCCTCGCGCTGCTGCGCGAGTACGAGCGCGCCCCGCGCGTGACGCGCGAGCGCCTCTACATCGACGCCATGGAGCACGTCTTCGGCAACGCCACCAAGGTCGTGGTGGACGTCGAGCGCGGCAGCCCGCTGCTCTACATCCCGCTCGACCGCCTCATGGGCCAGGCGGGCGCGACGCCGCCCGCCAGCGCCACGGGCGGCTCGCCGGCGCCCGCGGAGAAGCCGGCCATGCGCCGGCGCGCGCCGGCGGGCGGGCGCTTCCGCGACCTCAGGCGGCGGGAGATACGGCGATGAGCGGCGCGCGCGCGGGCCTGCTGGTCCTGATCGGCCTGGCGCTCGTGGTCGGGTCGATGTCGGTCTTCACCGTCGACGAGCGCGAGAAGGCGGTCATGCTGCGCCTCGGCGAGATCGTGCGCGCCGACTTCGAGCCGGGGCTGCACTTCAAGGTCCCCTTCGTCAACAGCGTGCGCAAGTTCGACGGGCGCATCCTCACGCTCGACGCCCCGCCCGAGCGCTACCTGACGAGCGAGAAGAAGAACGTCATCGTCGACTCCTACGTCAAGTGGCGCATCAAGGAGGTGGGGCGCTACTTCCGCGCCACCGGCGGCGACGAGCGCCGCGCGGCGCTGCGTATCTCCCAGATCATCAAGGACGGCCTGCGCAGCGAGTTCGGCAAGCGCACCATCCAGGAGGTGGTCTCGGGCGAGCGCGAGGAGGTCATGGAGGCCCTGGTGGCCAAGGCCAACCGCCAGGTCGACGGCCTCGGCGTCGAGATCGTCGACGTGCGTGTCAAGCGCATCGACCTGCCGCCGGAGGTCTCGAGCTCGGTCTTCCGCCGCATGGAGGCCGAGCGCGAGCGCGTCGCCCGCGAGTTCCGCTCCCGCGGCCAGGAGGCGGCCGAGCGCATCCGCGCCGAGGCCGACCGCAAGCGCACCGTCATCCTCGCCGAGGCCTACCGCGAGGCCGAGCGCATCCGCGGCGAGGGCGACGCCATCGCCGCGCGCATCTACGCCGAGGCCTTCAAGAAGGATCCGGACTTCTACGCCCTCTACCGCACGCTCGCGGTCTACCGCAGCGCCTTCCGCGGCAAGGACGACGTCATCGTCCTCGACTCGCGCAACGAGTTCCTGCGCTACTTCAAGGGCGGCGGGGGCGAGTGAGCGGCGGGCCGGCCTCCCCATGCTCTGGCAGCAGCTCGTCAGCGCGCTCGGCCTCGCCCTGGTGCTCGAGGGGCTCGCCCCCTTCCTGAGCCCGGGCGGCTGGCGCCGCGCCATGCTCGCGGTCGCCGCCCTCGACGACCGCGCCCTGCGCCTGATGGGCCTTGCCGCCATGGGCGCGGGCCTGCTGCTGCTCCACCTCGCGCGCTGAGGACGCCGTCGTGGCCGCCGATCCCAGCGCACCGGAGGGGCGGGCCGTGGACGCGCGCCGCTGGCTGCTGCCCGAGGGCATCGAGGAGCTCCTGCCGGCCGAGGCCGCGCGCATCGAGGCGCTGCGCCGCGGCCTCCTCGACCTCTACGCGTCCTGGGGCTACGAGCTCGTCGTCCCGCCTTTCGTCGAGCACCTCGAGACCCTGCTCACGGGCACGGGCCACGCCCTCGAGCCGCACACGCTCAAGCTCACGGACCCGCTCTCGGGGCGCGTGCTCGGCATCCGCCCCGACATGACGCCGCAGGTGGCGCGCATCGAGGCGCGGCGCCTGCGGCGCGAAGTGCCCGTGCGCCTGTGCTACCTCGGCACGGTGCTCCGCGCGCGTCCGGAGTGGCCGGGCGGCACGCGCAGCCCGCTGCAGGTCGGCTGCGAGCTCTACGGCCACGCGGGCGTCGAGGCCGACCTCGAGGTCGTGCTCCTGATGCTCGAGACGCTCGCCGCCGCCGGCGTGCCGCAGGTGCACCTCGACCTCGGCCACGTCGGCATCTTCCGGGCGCTGGCGCGCCGCGCCGGCCTCGAGGGCGACACCGAGGAGGCGCTTTTCGAGCTGCTCCAGCGCAAGGCGCGTCCGGAGCTCGCGGCGCGGCTCGCGGCCCTCGACGGCGAGCGGGCCGCGCTCGATGCCATCGCCGCGCTGGCCGGGCTCCACGGCGGCCCCGAGGTGCTCGAGGAGGCGCGGCGCGTGCTGCCCGCCGAGCCCGAGGTGGAGGACGCGCTCGCGCGGCTCGCCGCGCTCGTCGAGGGCCTGGCGCGCCACGGCCGCCGCGAGCCGGTGCACGTGGACCTCGCCGAGCTGCGCGGCTACCGCTATCACACGGGCATCGTCTTCGGCGCCTTCGTTCCCGGCCACGGCCACGACGTCGCGCGCGGAGGGCGCTACGACGACATCGGCGCCGCCTTCGGGCGCGCGCGCCCGGCGACCGGCTTCAGCGCGGACCTGCGCACGCTCGCCTGCCTCGCCGAGGAGGCGGGCGCCGCGCCCCCGGCGCCGGCGGGCGGCATCCTCGCGCCCTTCGGCGACGAGCCGGCGCTGCTCGAGGCGGTGCGGGCGCTGCGCGCGCGCGGCGAGCGCGTGGTGTGGGCCCTGCCCGGCCAGCCGGACGACCCCGCCGCCCACGGCTGCGACCGCGTGCTGGTGCACGAGCACGGCACCTGGACGGTGAAGAAGACCGGCACCGCAGACCGTGGACCGTGAGCCGCAGGTCGCGGGCGGACAGGGGACGGGCGCGCAGGGGCACCGCACTGGTTCTGTATCTGGGCATCCGGAGCGACGAGAGCACATGGGCAAGTTCGTGGTGGTGATCGGCACCCAGTGGGGTGACGAGGGCAAGGGCAAGATCGTCGACCTGCTCACCGAGCGCGCCGCAGCCGTGGTGCGCTTCCAGGGCGGCCACAACGCGGGCCACACGCTCGTCATCGGCGGCGAGAAGACCATCCTGCACCTGATTCCCTCGGGCATCCTGCGCGAGCGCGTGCAGTGCCTGATCGGCAACGGCGTGGTGCTCTCGCCGCAGGCGCTGATGGAGGAGATCCGCATGCTCGAGAGCCGCGGCGTGCCGGCGCGCGAGCGGCTGCGCATCAGCGAGGCCTGCCCGCTGATCCTGCCCTACCACGTCGCCCTCGACCACGCGCGCGAGCGCGCGCGCGGCAAGCGCGCCATCGGCACCACCGGCCGCGGCATCGGCCCCGCCTACGAGGACAAGGTAGCGCGCCGGGCGCTGCGCGTGGGCGACCTCTTCCACCGCGAGCGCTTCGCCGCCAAGCTCGGCGAGGTCATGGACTACCACAACTTCGCCCTCAAGCACTACTACGGCGAGGAGCCGCTCGACTTCCAGCGCGTCCTCGACGAGACGCTCGCCCTCGGCGAGGAGATCCGGCCCCTCGTGGGCGACGTGCCAGCCATCCTCAACGGCCTGCGCCGCGAAGGCGCCGACGTGCTCTTCGAGGGCGCGCAGGGCACGCTCCTCGACATCGACCACGGCACCTATCCCTACGTCACCTCCTCGAACACCACGGCGGGCGGGGCCTGCACGGGCGCCGGCGTGGGCCCGCGCGACATCGACTACGTGCTCGGCATCACGAAGGCCTACACCACGCGCGTCGGCGCCGGGCCCTTCCCCACCGAGCTCGCCGACGAGATGGGCGAGCACCTCGCGCGCCGCGGCCACGAGTTCGGCTCCACCACGGGCAGGCCGCGGCGCTGCGGCTGGTTCGACGCCGTCGCCCTGCGGCGCGCGGTGCAGATCAACAGCGTCTCGGGGCTGTGCATCACCAAGCTCGACGTGCTCGACGGCCTCGACACCATCCGCATGTGCGTCGGCTACCGCTGGAACGGCACGGTGCACGACATGCCGCCGGTCGGCGCCGACGCCTTCGCCGAGTGCGAGCCGGTCTACGAGGACCTGCCGGGCTGGCGCTCCTCGACCGTCGGCATCCGCCGCCACGAGGACCTGCCGCCCGAGGCACGCGCCTATCTCGCGCGCATCGAGGAGACCGTAGGCGTGCCCGTGGACCTCGTCTCCACCGGCCCCGAGCGCGAGGAGAACGTCATCCTCCGCAACCCCTTCGCCGCCTGACCTACGGGGCGCGAGCCGCTCGCCTCCGGTCGGAGACCCGTTACGCGGCGCCACCGACGAGCTGTGGCGTGCGCCCGACGGGCTGCGCGTCCGAGCCGTTCGCACGGGCGTGACGTGGTTCACAACCATGCGGCCATCGGTAGAATGGACCGCCGGTCGCGCCTGTGGCGCCTGCGTGTGGGTGCCGCAATGGCGGTAGCGTGCCCGGACCCGGGCGGCCCCGGCTCGATTCAGCCGACCGTCGACCTTGACTCGGGCGGAGGGCTGGCCGATATTTCACGCATGGGATATCGCCCGGGGAGGGCGGAGGGGACGACATGAAGAAGAAAATCGTATGGACGGTGGCGGCGGCGTTCCTCGCCAGCCAGGCAGCGTTCGCCCAGACACCGGCGGACGCCGAGAAGGACGAGAGCAAGAAGGAGGCCGCCGCGGTCCAGCAGGGCGGCGGCGAGGGCAAGGCCGGCAAGGGCGCGGCGGCTGCGAGCCGCGTCCCGGCGGCCGCCGTGCTCCTGGGCGTGGCGATCGCGGGCGCGCTCGCCGCCGGTGGCGGCGGGGGCGGCACCACCACGACCACGCACCACTGAGGGCCCGCGCAGCCACCGCGGCCGTGCCGCCTCCGCGGGGGGCGGCCGGCTTGCGTCAAGGGCGTGGCCGCACAGGCGCGGTGGCCCGGCGGTATTTTCCATCCTCCTCTTCCATCCTCCCCATATTGCAAGTGATCCGGTCCCCGCGCCGGAGGGCCGACGGTGAGGTACGGCCGCGCTAGTGCGACGGGCGCACGGCGCATTACGGTGGCTGCCGCTGCTGGCCTGGGCCGCGATTGTCCTCCATGGCGTGGTGCGGGCGGAGCCCAGCACCCTTGGCCAGACCGGCCTCGTCAACATGCCGGACGCTCGCATCGAGCCGGACGGGACGCTCAGGTTCGGCGTCAGCCACTACCGCCCGTACC
>WGBS01000111.1 GCA_015494165.1 Gammaproteobacteria bacterium
AGCCCGAGCGCGGCGCGTTCCGGGCCCTCGCCCGCCGCGACCAGGTAGGCGTGCGGCGCGCGCTCGGCGTCGGCCGCCTCCCGCCGGCCCTCGAGCAGCGCCACCACGCGCTCGAGCCCGACGGCGAAGCCCACCGCGGGTGTCGGCCGCCCCCCGAGCTGCTCCACGAGCCCGTCGTAGCGGCCGCCCGCGCACACCGTCCCCTGGGCGCCGAGCCGATCCGTGACCCACTCGAAGACGGTGCGGTTGTAGTAGTCCAGCCCCCGCACCAGGCGCGGGTTGACCTCGTAGGCGACGCCGGCCTCGTCGAGCAGGGCCCGGAAGCCCTCGAAGTGGGCGCGCGCCTCGCCGTCGAGATAGTCGATCAGCCGCGGCGCGCCGGCGAGGACCGCCGCCATGTCCGGGTTCTTGCTGTCGAGGATGCGCAGCGGGTTGGTCTCCAGGCGCCGGCGGCTGTCGGCGTCCAGGGCGTCCTCGTGCGCGCGCAGGTAGGCGACGAGGTCGGCGCGGTGGCGCCGGCGCGCTTCGGCGTCGCCGAGGGTGTTGATCTCGAGCCGCAGGCCCTCGAGCCCCAGCTCTCGCCACATGCGTGCGCACATCAGGATCAGCTCGGCGTCGACGTCGGGGCCCGGGATGCCGAAGACCTCCACGCCGATCTGATGGAACTGGCGGTAGCGGCCCTTCTGCGGGCGCTCGTGGCGGAACATGGGGCCGGCGTACCACAGGCGGTGGCTCTGGCCGCGCAGCAGGCCGTGCTCCAGGCAGGCGCGCACGCAGCCCGCCGTGCCCTCGGGGCGCAGGCTCAGCGAGTCGCCGTTGCGGTCGGTGAAGGTGTACATCTCCTTCTCGACGATGTCCGTGACGGCGCCGATCGAGCGCGCGAAGAGCTCGGTGCGCTCGACCACCGGCGTGCGGATCTCGCGGTAGCCGTAGGCCTCCAGCACGCCGCGCAGCGTCCCCTCCACCGCCTGCCACAGCGGCGTCTCCTCCGGGAGGACGTCGTTCATCCCCCGCACCGACTGTATGAGCCCGCTCATGGTCCTCCGGTCGTCGCCTCCCGCGCCGCGCCCACGGTCACGCGCAGCGTCCGCCCCGGCCGCGCGCCGGCCAGGGGTAGCGCCTCGCCGTCGAGGCGCACCTCGACGGCGGTCGGCTCGCCCAGCACGAGCCGGAAGGGCGCCCGCCCGCGCACGCGCCGCACCGTGCCCGGGCGCAGCAGGTCGTAGACGAGCCTCCGCCCCGCCGCGTCCCGCACCTCGACCCACGAGGTGCCCCGCAGGCGCAGCTCGAGCTCGGCCTCGGCCGCACCGACGGGCGCCGCCCGCTCCGGGGGCGTCTCCCGCGGCGTCGGGGCGGCCGCCGGCCGGGGCGGGGGTCCCGCCGGCCCCGCGCCCTCGCGCGGCCGCGCGGCCGCGGGCGCCGCGCCCGCTCCCTCCGCCGGCAGGCGCTCGGGCTCTGGCGCCGCCGCGGACGGCTCCGTCACCGGTGCCGCGGCCTCCTCCGCCGTGGGGGGCGGTGCCGGCGGCGGCCCCTCGGGCGGTGCGCCGCCGCGCCACCAGGCCAGCACCAGCGCCGCCAGCACCCCGACGGCGCCCGCCGTGCCCCAGCGCAGCCAGCGCCCCCAGCCGCGGTGGATCTCGATCGGCTCGAGCCGCGGCGTCTCGGGGCTCGCGCCGGGCTCGCCCGCCGCGCGGTAGGCGGCGAGCACGGCCTCCTCGTCCGCGCCCACCAGGCGCGCGTAGGCGCGGAGATACCCGCGCACGAAGGCCGGCGCCGGCAGGCGCCCGGCGTCCTCGCCCTCGATGGCCTCCACCACGCGCTCGGAGAGCCGCAGGGCCTCGGCCACCTCCGCGCGTGTCAGCCCGCGCGCCTCGCGCCGTCGGCGCAGGATCTCCCCGTAACCGGGCCCGCCCTCAGGGCCCGCGCCCACCGCCCGCCTCCGACTCGAGGAGCAGGCGCGTCTCCTGCGCGTCCGGGAACTTCCTTTTGAGCAGCAGGGCGTAGCTCGCCTCGGCGTCGCGGTCGCCGAGGCGGCGCTCCACGCGCACGCCCAGCCACAGGCTGCGCGGCGTGTGCGCCGCCACCGCCTGGTAGCGCTGCAGGTAGGCGCGCGCCTGGAGATAGCGGCCGGCGTCGTAGCTGAGCTCGGCCATGGCGATGAGCGCAGGGGCGAAGCGCGGATTGCGTTCCAGCGCCTCGCGCAGGTAGCGCTCGCCGCGCGCGCGGCCGCCCGCGCGCAGGGCGCACAGGCCCGCGTTGGTCAGCGCGACCCAGGGGGTCTCGTAGAGGGGGTTGGCGGCCGCGGCGCGGAACTCGCCGTCGGCCTCCGCGAAGCGCCCCCGCGCGCACAGGAAGCTGCCGTAGGCGTTGTGCGCGTAGCTGTCCTTGGGGTCGAGCCGCACGGCGCGCCGGTGATGGCGCTCGGCCTTCGCGTGCTCGCCGAGGCGCTCGTAGAGGATCCCGAGCGCCGTGTGGGCGCGGGCGTAGCCGGGATCGGCGGCGACCGCGCGCTGCAGGCGGTCGAGGGCGCGCTTGAGATCGCCCTCCTGCATGTAGGCGATGCCGAGCTGGGTGTGGAGCTCGGCCGCCTTGAGGCGCTCCGCCGCCGGCGTCCCCTCGGCGGGGCGCGTGCCGCCGCCCGTGGCGCAGCCGGCGAGCAGCGCCGCGGCGAGCAGCAGCGCCGCGGCCGCCTTCACGCCTGCGCCTCCTCGGCCAGGCGCCGGCTGCGGCGCGTGCGGTCGCGCACGCGGCCCACGAGCTGCCCGCAGGCGGCGTCGATGTCGTCACCGCGCGGCCGGCGCGTGATGGTGCGCACGCCGGCGCGCAGCAGCACCTCGCGGAAGGCGTCCACGCGCTCGGCGGGCGGCCGCCGGTAGGGCGCGCCGGGGAAGGGGTTGAAGGGGATCAGGTTGACCTTGCAGCGGATGCCCTCCAGGCGCCGGGCCAGGAGCCGCGCCTGCGCGGGGCTGTCGTTGACGCCGTCGAGCAGCACGTACTCGAAGGTGACCGAGCGCTGCGGCGCGCCGGCGGCGTAGCGGCGGCAGGCCTCGAGCAGCTCGCCGACGGGGTACTTGCGGTTGAGCGGCACCAGCTCGTCGCGCAGGGCGTCGTCCGGGGCGTGGAGCGAGACCGCGAGCGCGACGTCGCAGCCGGCGGCGAGGCGCTCGATGGCGGGCACCACCCCCGCCGTGCTGACGGTCACGCGCCGGCGCGACAGCCCGTAGGCGAGGTCGTCCACCAGCAGGCGCAGCACCGGCAACACCTCCTCGAGGTTGAGCAGCGGCTCGCCCATGCCCATGAGCACGACATTGGTGAGCGGCCGCGTGGCGAGGGTGGTGTCGCCCGCCGCGAGCGCCTCGGCGCGCAGGCGCCGCGTGACCGCCCACACCTGCCCAGCGATCTCGTGGCGGGTCAGGTTGCGGCCGAACCCCTGGCGGGCGGTGGCGCAGAAGCGGCAGTTGAGGGCGCAGCCGACCTGGCTCGAGACGCACAGGGTGCGGCGCTCGCCGTCCGGGATCAGCACCGTCTCGACGGCGTTGCCGTCGGCGAGCCGCAGCAGCCACTTGCGCGTGCCGTCGGCCGAGCGCTGCTCGGCCTCCACCGCGGGCGCACGCAGCTCGGCCTCGGCGGCCAGCCGCGCGCGCAGCCCCTTGCCGAGGTCGGTCATCGCCGCGAAATCGTCGAGGCCGCGGCGATGGACCCACGGCAGGAGCTGGCGCGCGCGGAAGGGGCGCTCGCCGCGCGCGGCGAACCACGCCTCCAGCGCCCGGCGGTCCAGGCCCAGCAGGTTCTCGCGGGTGCTGGAGGGGCGCTCGCTCACGGCGTCAGCCGGCGCGGGAGTAGATCTCCTCCGGCTTGAAGAAGAAGGCGATCTCGGTGCGCGCCGTCTCGGGGCCGTCGGAGCCGTGCACGGCATTGGCCTCGATGCTCTCGGCGAAGTCGGCGCGGATGGTGCCCGGTGCGGCCTTCGCCGGGTCGGTGGCGCCCATGAGCTCGCGGTTGCGGGCGATGGCGTCCTCCCCCTCCAGCACCTGCACCATGATCGGGCCCGAGGTCATGTAGGCCACTAGGCTGTCGAAGAAGGGCTTGCCGCGGTGGACGGCGTAGAAGCCCTCGGCCTGCTCGCGGCTGAGCCAGGTCATGCGCGCGGCCACGATGCTCAGGCCCGCCTGCTCGAAGCGGCGGTAGATCTCGCCGATCAGGTTCCGCCGCACCGCGTCGGGCTTGATGATGGAGAGGGTCTGCTCGATCGCCATGCGCTGCTCGCTCCTCGGTCCGGAAGGATGGCTGGTGGATATGCGCGACGGCCCGGCCCGCGGGCGGCGGCCGGGCCGTCCGGTTTTCCAACGGGTGCGGTAGTTTACCCGCCCGTCCGCGGGGGTGGCAATTTGCGTGCCTCCCTTGAAGACCGCCCGTTCCGACCCCATCTAGCAGGGCGCGCGGGAGGCGCTCCCGCGCGCGAATCCCGAGAGCGAGGAGGTGATGCAGCCATGACGCTCACGCGCTACGAGCCGTGGGCTGCCCTGACGCGCCTGCAGGAGGACCTCAACCGGCTCCTCGAGGGCCGCTGGCCGGCGTTCGGTGACGAGGAGAGCCGTGTCGTGACGAGCCAGTGGGTCCCGCCCGTGGACATCATCGAGGAGTCGGACCGCTTCGTGCTGCGCGCCGACGTGCCCGGCGTGAAGCCCGAGGACATCGAGGTGACCGTGGAGAACGGCATGCTCACCATCAAGGGCGAGCGCAAGGAGGAGCACGACGAGCGCAAGGAGGGCTACCGCCGCATCGAGCGCGTCCACGGCACCTTCTACCGGCGCTTCAGCCTGCCGGACACGGCCGACCTGGACCGCATCCAGGCGAAGGACCGCAACGGCGTGCTCGAGGTGGTCATCCCCAAGAAGCAGGAGGTCCAGCCGCGGCGCATCGCGGTCGCGGCCTGAGCACAGGCGTCGGCGTCAGGGCGAGCCCGAGACGCGGAAGGCCGGCCCCTGGGGGCCGGCCTTTCTCTTGGAAACTCTGATCAATCCGCTGCGCGGATTGACCAGCGCTGAGGCGCTTCGCCCCCTTCCCGGCCTTCCTGGCGCACGCGCCGGGCTCAGACCGTGAAGCTCTCGCCGCAGCCGCAGGTGGCCTTGACGTTGGGGTTGTTGAAGCGGAAGCCCTCGTTCAGCCCCTCGCGCACGTAGTCCACCTCGGTGCCGTCGAGGAGCTTCAGGCTCTCGCGGTCCACCACCAGCTTCGCGCCGTTGGCCTCGAAGACGACGTCGTCGGGGCCGACCTCGTCGGCGTAGTCGATGGCGTAGGCGTAGCCCGAGCAGCCGGTGTTGCGCACGGCCAGCCGCAGGCCCACGCCCTTGCCGCGCCGCTCCATGTAGCCGCGGATGCGCTCCGCGGCCGCGTCCGTGATCGTGATGCCCATGGTCCGGAACCTCCCGTCGCATCCGGCGCCGCGCGGCGCCGCGGGGCGCGCGCCCCTGTCGGATAAGGAGAGTCTAATGGAAAGGGCGTTCAGACGCCTACCGCACCGCGCCTGAGGGAATCGAGGGCGCCGGCGAGCGCGGCGAGGAAGCCGTCCACGTGGGCCTCCGTGGTGTCCTTGCCGACGCTGACCCGGATGCTGCCGAGCGCCAGCTCCGGCGGCACCCCCATGGCGACGAGCACGTGGCTGGGCTCGGTCTTGCCCGTGTGGCAGGCCGAGCCGCTGGAGACCGCGTAGCCGGCGCGGTCGAGCGCCATGAGCAGGGTCTCCGACTCCACGCCCGCGACGCCCGCCATGACCGTGTTCGGCAGGCGCTCGGCGCCCGCGGCGAGGATCCTCACGCCGTCGAGGCGCGCGAGCCCGCGCTCGAGGCGCTCGCGCAGGGCGCGCATGTGCGCTGACCGCGTGGCGAGCTCGTCGGCGGCGAGCGCGGCGGCGGTGCCGAAGCCGACGATGCCCGCCACGTTGAGCGTGCCCGAGCGCAGCCCCTCCTCCTGCCCGCCGCCGACCAGCAGCGGCTCGAGCTCGAGGGCGCGGTCGCGCACCAGCGCCCCGACGCCCTGCGGGCCGTGGAGCTTGTGCGCCGAGAGCGTCAGCAGGTGCACGCCGAGCGCCGGGAAGTCCACCGGGATCTTGCCGGCGGCCTGCACCGCGTCCGTGTGGACCACGGCGCCCGCCTCGCGCGCGCGCCGCGCGAGCGCCGCCACGTCCTGGATCACCCCCGTCTCGTTGTTGGCGAGCATGACGCTCACGAGCCGTGCGCCCTGGGCGAGCGCCGCATCGAGGCTCTCCGGCCGCACCCGCCCCTCGCCGTCCACCTCGAGCCACAGCACGCGCCTGCCCTGCCCCTCCAGACGCCGCGCCGGCTCCAGCACCGAGGGATGCTCGATGCGGCTCACCGCCACCGGGCCCGGCGGCAGGTGCGCCGCGGCCCCGAGCAGCGCGAGGTTGTTGGCCTCGGTGCCGCAGCCCGTGAAGACCACCTGCTGCGGCGCGGCGCCGACGAGGGCGGCCACCTGCTCGCGGGCGGCGTCCACCGCCATGCGCGTGGCGCGCCCGAAGCGGTGCGGGCTCGCGGGGTTGCCGTAGATCTCCCCCAGGTAGGGCAGCATGGCCTCGCGCACCCGCGCATCGAGCGGCGTCGTGGCGTTGTGGTCGAGGTAGACGGGCATGGGGCGGTCAGGCGCGCGGCGGCGCCACGGCCACGCCCGCGGGCCGCCGCGGCGCCTCGCGCGTGAGGTCGGCGAGCGAGATGCCGCCGAGGAAGCGGCGGATCTCCTCGCTCAGCTCCCACCACAGCTCGTGCGTGAGGCAGGGCAGCCCCCCGTCGCAGTCGCCGCGTCCCCCGCAGCGCGTCGCGTCCACGCGCTCGTCGACCGCGGCCATCACCTCGGCGACGCTGATGCGCTCGGGGGGGCGCGCGAGGCTGTAGCCGCCGCCGGGCCCGCGCGCGCTGCGCACCAGCCCGTGCTGGCGCAGGCGCGTGAAGAGCTGCTCGAGGTAGGACAGCGAGATGCCCTGGCGCCGCGAGATGCTCGCGAGCGGCACCGGGCCCCCTTCCCCGTGGAGCGCGAGGTCGAGCATCGCCGTGACGGCGTAGCGGCCCTTGGTGGTGAGCCTCATGCGCCCTCCCCTTCCTTTCCGGCAGCCTTTTGCCCCTCCTCGCGCTCGGCGCGCTCCGTCTCGGGCGTCGCCGCCCCGATCTCGCACGGGCCGAGGGCCGGAAGCTGGAGGTCGGCGATCTCGGCGCCGAGCTGCTTGAGGGCCGTGCACATCTCCTCGAGCTTGGCGTCGAGGGCGTGGAGGTGGTCGAGCATGCCGTTGATGGCGGTGGCGACGGGGTCCGGCATGTCGGGCGTGAGGCCGTAGGCGTCGAAGCCGATCTTCTCGGCCATGCGCCGGCGGCGGGCCTCCTGCTCGGGCGTCGGGCGCACGACGATGCGCCCCGGCACGCCCACCACGGTGGCGCCCGCCGGCACGTCCTTGAGGACCACGGCGTTGGAGCCGATGCGGGCGCCGTCGCCCACCGTGATCGGGCCGAGCACCTTGGCGCCGGCGCCGACCACGACGTTGTTGCCGAGGGTCGGGTGGCGCTTTCCCTTGCGCCAGCTCGTGCCGCCGAGCGTCACGCCGTGGTAGAGCGTGCAGTCGTCGCCGATCTCGGCCGTCTCCCCGATGACCACGCCCATGCCGTGGTCGATGAAGAAGCGCCGGCCGATGCGCGCCGCCGGGTGAATCTCGATCCCTGTCAGCCAGCGCCCCAGCGTCGAGAGCCAGCGCGCGAGCCAGCGCAGCCCGTGGTTCCACAGCCAGTGGCTGAGGCGGTGGAGCTGCACGGCGTGCACGCCGGGGTAGGTGGTGAGGACCTCCAGCACGTTGCGCGCGGCCGGGTCGCGCTCGAAGACGCACTGGATGTCCTCGCGCAGACGCTCGAACATGGACGCTGGCCCTCCGTCGGGCGGGCAGTATACACC
>WGBS01000112.1 GCA_015494165.1 Gammaproteobacteria bacterium
AGCCGCAGCGGGGCAGGAGGCCGGGCAGCCCGCTTCCCTGCCGCCGGAGCTCGCGCCGCCGGAGCCGGCGTCCGCGGGGCGCCGCCGTGCTCGCGCTGGCGCTCGCCGGCCAGCTCGCGTGGATGAACCTCGAGGCCCTCGCCGCAACGCCCGCCCGCCCCTTGCTCGCGCGCGCGTGCGCGCTCGCCGGCTGCACGCTGCCCGCACGCCGCGATCCCGGTGCCTTCGTGGTCACCGAGCGCGCCCTCACGGCGCACCCGCAGCGCCGCGGCGCACTGCGCTTCACGGCCACGCTCGTCAACGGCGCCGACTTCGCGCAGCCGCCGCCCGTGATCGAGCTGCGCCTGTCGGACCTCGAGGGCCGGCTCGTGGGGGCGCGCCGCTTCCGCCCGGCGGAGTACCTTGCCGGCGGCACGGCGGCGCCGGTGCCCCCGGGCGGCACCGTGACAGTGCGCCTCGACCTCCTCGATCCGGGCGGCGCCGTCTCCTTCCGCATCGCCTTCCGCTGAGCGCAGCGGCCAGCCGCGGGGAGACAGCGCCGCGCGCGCGGGGCGGCGAAGCCGCCAGGTGCGGCGCGTCGGCGCACGCCCGCAGGAGGAAACGCACGGCTTCGGCACCGCCAGCCCGCACCGGCGACCACGCCGGATCCGGCACCCGCGGGCGCCGCATAGCGCGCAAAAGGCAAGGCCCAACCCCGGCACGGCCCGTGCCCCCGGCCACCACGCGAAACCCCGGCACGGCGCGCGGCGGCATGCTCCCTGTGTCCTGGAAACGCCGGCCGCGGCGGGAGTAAGATTCGCCGTCCCGGCCCCCGTCACCGGCAGCGCGCGAGGCCCATGCGGATCGGTCCCCACGAGCTCGGCAGCCGTGTCCTCCTCGCCCCCATGGCGGGCGTGACCGACCGCACCTTCCGCCGCATCTGCCGGCGCTACGGCGCTGCGCTCGCCCCGGCGGAGATGGTGACCGCCGACACCACCCTGTGGGCGACGGCGAAGACGCGCGCGCGGCTCGACATCGCAGGCGACCCTCCGCCGCGCGCGGTGCAGATCGTCGGCAACGACCCCGGGCGCATGGCCGAGGCGGCGCGCCGCCAGGCCGACCTCGGCGCCCAGATCGTGGACATCAACATGGGCTGCCCGGCGAAGAAGGTCTGCCGCAAGGCGGCGGGCTCGGCCCTGCTGCGCGACGAGCGCCTGGTGGCGCGCATCCTCGAGGCGGCGGTGCGGGCCGTGGACGTGCCGGTGACGCTCAAGATGCGCACCGGCTGGGACCGCGCGCACCGCAACGGCGTGCGCATCGCCCGCATCGCCGAGGCGGCGGGCGTGCGCGCGCTCGCCGTGCACGGGCGCACGCGCGCCGACCGCTTCGCCGGCGAGGCCGAGTACGAGACCATCGCCGCCATCAAGGCCGCCGTCTCCATTCCGGTGGTCGCCAACGGAGACATCGACGGGCCCGGGAAGGCCGCGGCCGTGCTCGCCGCCACCGGCGCCGACGCCGTCATGGTCGGCCGCGCCGCGCGCGGCCGGCCGTGGATCTTCCGCGAGATCGACGCCTGGCTCGAGCGCGGCGAGCGCGTGCCGCCGCCGGGACCGGAGGAGGTGCTGGCGGTGGTGGCCGAGCACCTCGAGGGGCTCTACGCGCTGCACGGGCGCGAGCACGGCGTGCGCGTGGCGCGCAAGCACCTCGGCTGGTACCTGGCCGGCCGGCCGCAGGCCGCCGCCTGGCGCGCGCGCATCAACCGTGCGGCGACGCCCGAGGCCCAGCTCGCGCTCGTGCGTGCCTGCCTGCTCGCGGAGGCCCCGGGGGAGCGGGCGGCGTGAACGCGCGCGCCACGGGCACTCCACCGGGGGCGGCCGGCCGGCGCGAGCGGCGCCGCCAGCCGCTGCGCGCCTGCGTGCGCACCGCGCTCGAGCGCTACTTCGCGAGCCTCGACGGCGAGGACCCGGGCGGCCTCTACGACATGGTCATGCGCGAGGTCGAGGGGCCCCTGCTCGAGGTGGTGATGCGCGAGGCGCGCGGCAACCAGACACGGGCCGCCGAGATCCTCGGCATCAGCCGCGCCACCCTGCGCCGCAAGCTGCGCGCCCACGGCCTGCTCTAGCGCAGCGCCGGGCGGGCACGCCCTTGCCCCGCGCCCGCGCGCGGGCTAGCATCGGCGCCTTCCCGAGCCGAGCGAGCACGATGTCCGCGCCCGACGTCGTACCCATCCGCCGCGCCCTGATCAGCGTCTCCGATAAGAGCGGTGTCGCCGACTTCGCGCGCGCCCTCGCCGCGCGCGGCGTCGAGATCCTCTCCACCGGCGGCACCGCCCGCCTGCTGGCCGAGGCCGGCGTGCCCGTCACGGAGGTCTCGGCCTACACGGGCTTTCCCGAGATCATGGACGGGCGCGTCAAGACGCTGCACCCGCGCGTGCACGGCGGCATCCTCGCGCGCCGCGACCGCGACGACGAGGCCATGTGCGAGCACGGCATCCACCCCATCGACCTCGTCGCCGTCAACCTCTACCCCTTCGAGGCGACCGCCGCGCGCGAGGGCTGCTCGCTGGAGGAGGCCGTCGAGCAGATCGACGTCGGCGGACCCGCCATGATCCGCGCCGCGGCCAAGAACCACGCCTGGGTCACGGTGGTGGTGGAGC
>WGBS01000113.1 GCA_015494165.1 Gammaproteobacteria bacterium
CACCGCGACATCGAAACGCTTCTCGCTCATGGCCTTGCGTCAACTCCTTGCGGATTCTCTGCAACCGGCGCGCGCCGGTTTGTTAGCCCGTTCACAAAACTCCGATCAATCCGCTGCGTGGACTGATCGGCATCGAGGTGCTTCGCGACCACTCTCGATGTTTTCCTGTTTCGTCATGCACTTCCCTGTACATGCGCCCTCCCGCGGCCGTCCCTGGCCGCGGGGAAACCCTGAAAAAATCGAACTCTTCAGGGCTTCCGCCCGCTCAGCCGTCGAGGGCCGCCACCACGGCCTCGCCCATCTCGCGCGTGCCCACCGTGGGCTCGCCCGGGGCGGCGATGTCGGGCGTGCGCAGCCCCTGCGCCAGCACGCGCCCGACCGCGCGCTCGACGCGCGCGGCGAGCTCGGGCTCGTCGAGGCTGTGGCGCAACATCATCGCCACCGAGAGGATGGTGGCGAGCGGATTGGCCACGCCCTTGCCGGCGATGTCCGGCGCCGAGCCGTGGATGGGCTCGTACATGCCGCGCCCCTCGGCGTTCAGTGACGCCGAGGGCAGCATGCCGATGGAGCCCGTGAGCATGGCGGCGCAGTCCGAGAGGATGTCGCCGAACATGTTCGTCGTGACCATGACGTCGAACTGCTTGGGCGCGCGCACGAGCTGCATGGCGGCGTTGTCGACGTACATGTGGCTGAGCTCGACGTCCGGGTACTCGGCGCCGACGCGCGTGACCACCTCGCGCCACAGCTCGCTCGACTCCAGCACGTTGGCCTTGTCCACCGAGCACAGCCTGCGCCCGCGGCGGCGCGCGGTCTCGAAGGCCACGCGCGCGATGCGCTCGATCTCGTCCTCGGCGTAGACCTCGGTGTTGTACCCCTCGCGCACGCCGTCGGGGCGCGTGCGGATGCCGCGCGGCTCGCCGAAGTAGATGCCGCCCGTGAGCTCGCGCACGATCATGAGGTCGAGACCCGAGACCACCTCGGGGCGCAGGGTGGAGGCGCGGGCAAGCTCCGGATAGAGGATCGCCGGCCGCAGGTTGGCGAAGAGCCCGAGCCCTTTGCGCAGCCCGAGGAGCCCGCGCTCGGGACGCCGCTCGCGCGGCAGGCCGTCCCACTTCGGCCCGCCGACTGCCCCGAGGAGCACGGCGTCGGCACGGCGCGCGGCCTCCAGCGTGGCCTCGGGCAGCGGCGAGCCGGTGGCATCCACGGCCGCGCCGCCCACCAGCCCCTCCTCGAGCGCGACGTCGAGCCCGTGCGCCTCGCGCAGGCGCTCGAGCACGCGCACCGCCTCGGCGACGATCTCCGGGCCGATGCCGTCGCCCGCAAGCACCAGGATCCGGCGGCTCACGCGCGCCCCTCCCCGTCCGCGCCGCCCGCGCTCATGCGTCCGGGAACAGCCACGGCGCCTCGCGCCGGCGGCGCGCCTCGTAGGCGCGGATCTCGTCGGCGTGGCGCAGGGTGATGCCGATGTCGTCGAGCCCCTCGAGCAGGCACTGCTTGCGGAAGGGGTCGATCTCGAACGGGAAGCGCTCGCCCTCGGGCGTCACCACCACCTGCTCGGGCAGGTCCACCGTGAGCGTGTAGCCGGGCGTGGCCTCGACGGCGCGGAACAGGCGCTCGACCACCTCCGCCGGCAGCCGCACCGGCAGCAGGCCGTTCTTGAGGGCGTTGCCGTAGAAGATGTCGGCGAAGCTCGGCGCGATGACGACGCGGAAGCCGTAGTCCGTGAGCGCCCACACGGCGTGCTCGCGCGAGGAGCCGCAGCCGAAGTTGTCGCGCGCGAGCAGGATGGTGGCCCCGCGGTAGCGCGGCTGGTTGAGCACGAAGTCCGGGTTGAGCGGCCTTCCCGCGCAGTCCTGCCCGGGCCGGCCCTCGTCGAGATAGCGCCAGCCGTCGAACAGGTAGCGCCCGAAGCCTGTGCGCTCGATGGACTTCAGGTACTGCTTGGGGATGATCTGGTCGGTGTCCACGTTGGCGCGGTCGAGGGGCGCGACCAGTCCCGTGACCCGCTCGAAAGGCTCCATCTCGCGCTCTCCTCCCTCAGGCGGCCTCGAGCAGCTCGCGCACGTCCACGAAGCGGCCGGCCACCGCGGCGGCCGCGGCCATCGCCGGGCTGACGAGGTGCGTGCGCCCGCCCGCGCCCTGCCGGCCCTCGAAGTTGCGGTTCGAGGTCGAGGCGCAGCGCTCGCCCGGCCCGAGGCGGTCGGCGTTCATCGCCAGGCACATGGAGCAGCCGGGCTCGCGCCACTCGAAGCCCGCCGCGCGGAAGATGCGGTCGAGCCCCTCGGCCTCGGCCTGGCGCTTGACCAGGCCCGAGCCCGGCACCACGAGCGCCTGGCGCACGCTGCGCGCCACGCGCCGGCCGCGCACCACGGCGGCGGCGGCGCGCAGGTCCTCGATGCGCGCGTTGGTGCAGGAGCCGATGAAGACGCGGTCGACGGCGATCTCGGCCATGGGGGTGCCGGGCTCGAGGCCCATATAGGCGAGCGCACGCTCCATGTCGCCGCGGCGCACCGGGTCGGGCTCGTCCGCGGGATCCGGCACGCGCCCGCTCACGCCGACGACCATCTCGGGCGAGGTGCCCCAGGTCACCTGCGGCTCCAGGGCCGAGACGTCGATCTCCACCTCGCGGTCGAAGACGGCGTCGGGATCGCTCACGAGCCCGCGCCAGGCCTCGACTGCGCGCTCCCACAGCGCGCCCTTGGGCGCGAGCGGACGGCCCTCGAGGTAGCGGATCGTAGTCTCGTCGACGGCCACCAGGCCCGCGCGCGCACCGGCCTCGATGGCCATGTTGCACAGGGTCATGCGGCCCTCCATGGACAGCCCCTCGACGGCCTCGCCCGCGAACTCGAGCGCGCAGCCCGTGCCGCCCGCGGTGCCGATGCGGCCGATGAGGGCGAGCGCGAGGTCCTTGGCGTAGACGCCGGGCGGGAGCGCGCCGGTGAAGCGCGCGCGCATGTTGCGCGACTTGCGCGTCAGCAGGCACTGCGTGGCGAGCACGTGCTCGACCTCGGAGGTGCCGATGCCGAAGGCGAGCGCCCCGAAGGCCCCGTGCGTGGAGGTGTGCGAGTCGCCGCAGACGATGGTCATGCCGGGCAGGGTGAAGCCCTGCTCGGGGCCGATGACGTGCACGATGCCCTGGCGCGGGTCGTCCATGGCGAACTCGGTGATGCCGAACTCGCGGCAGTTGCGGTCCAGCGTCTCGACCTGCACGCGCGAGACCGGATCGTCGATGCCGCGCGAGCGGTCGGTGGTGGGCACGTTGTGGTCGGGCACCGCAAGAATGGCCTGCGGGCGCCACGGCCGCCGTCCCGCCAGGCGCAGGCCCTCGAAGGCCTGCGGCGAGGTGACCTCGTGCACCAGGTGGCGGTCGATGTAGAGCAGCGTGGTGCCGTCGGGCTCGGCCCGCACCACGTGCTCGTCCCAGATCTTGTCGTAGAGGGTCCTGCCGCCCATGGCTCCGCTCCGGGCTGAAGCGGGGGATTATAGCGTGCCGGCGGGCGCCGGCCCCGCCGCGGGGCGGCGCCGGCCCAGGCTCGCCCACGCAACGCCGAGGGCGAGCAGCGCCACCACGGCGGCGCCGAGATAGGTCGCCCCCGGCCCCGCGCCGTCCCACGCCCAGCCGGCAGCGTAGCTGCCCGCCGCGCCGCCCGCCCCGAAGCTGAGGCTGCTGTAGAGGGCCTGCCCGCGGCCCTGGTGCCGGCCCCGGAACCAGGCGTGGATCAGGTGGATGGCCGAGGCGTGGTAGACCCCGAAGCTCGCCGCGTGCAGGAGCTGCGCCCCGGCCATGAGGACGAGCGAGCCCGGGAAGGCCGCGATCAGCACCCAGCGCGCGGCCGTGAGCGCGAGCGCCGCCATCAGCAGCGGCACGGCGCCGTAGCGCGGCAGCCAGCGGTGCATGACCAGGAACACCCCGATCTCGGCCACCACACCGAGCGCCCACAGGCCGCCGATCACGGCGCGCGCGTGGCCCGCGCCCTCCATGTAGAGCGTGAAGAAGGCGTAGTAAGGGCCGTGGCTCGCCTGTGCCAGGAAGCAGACCGCGAGCAGGCCCGCGACCTCACGCCGGCGCAGCAGGCCGAGCAGGCCGCCGGCGGCCCCGCCGCCCGCGGCCCCGCGCGCCTCCGGCACCGCGAGGCTCGCGGCCCAGATGCCCGCCAGCATGGCCGCCACCGCCACGGGCACCGCCCCGGCGCCGGTGCGCTCGAGCACCGCCCCGAGGCCCGCGACCGCGACGATGAAGCCCACCGAGCCCCACAGGCGCACGCTCGCGTAGCGGTGCGTCTCGGGCCCGAGGTGGTTCATGGTGGTCGCCTCCACCTGCGGCAGCACCGCGTTCCAGAAGAAGCTGAACAGCGCCACGGCGGCCAGCAGCCACCCGTAGCCGCCGGCGAGGAACACCCCGCAGAAGGCGAGGAAGGCGCCGAGCGCCCCGAGGCGCACGATCGCCATGCGCCGCCCGCTGCGGTCGCCGAGCCAGCCCCAGACGTTGGGCGCGACCAGCTTGGTCGCCGCCATCACGGCGAAGACCTCGCCGATCTCGCGCGCGCCATAGCCGCGCGCGGCGAGATAGAGGCTCCAGTAGGGGATGAGGGCGCCGAGGGTGCCGAAGTAGAAGAGGTAGAAGCCCGCCAGGCGCCAGTAGGGGACCCGCGGGCTCATGCGCCGCCGGCTTCGGGCGCCGACGGCGGCACGGGCGCGAGCGGCGGCTCGACCTCGGCGTTCTGCGCCCGGTGGCGCAGCCAGTGGTCCATGAGGACGATGGCGACCATGGCCTCGGCGATGGGCGTGGCGCGCAGGCCCACGCAGGGGTCGTGGCGCCCCTTGGTCACGACCTCCACCGGCCGGCCGCGCACGTCGATGCTCCGCGCCGGCAGCCGCAGGCTCGAGGTGGGCTTGAGGGCGATGCTGGCGACGATGTCCTGGCCGCTCGAGATGCCGCCGAGGACGCCGCCGGCGTTGTTGGACAGGAAGCCCTCGGGCGTGATCTCGTCGCGGTGCTCGGTGCCGCGCTGCTCGACGCTGCGGAAGCCGGCGCCGATCTCGACGCCCTTGACCGCGTTGATGCTCATGAGCGCGTGCGCGAGGTCGGCGTCGAGGCGGTCGAAGACCGGCTCGCCGAGGCCCGGCGGCACGCCGCTCGCCACGACGGTGACGCGCGCCCCGACGGAGTCGCCGGACTTGCGCAGGGCGTCCATGAAGGCCTCGAGCTCGCCCACCTTGTCCGGGTCCGGGAAGAAGAAGGGGTTGCGCTCCACCGCGTCCCAGTCCAGGCGCTCGGCGCGGATGGGGCCGACCTGGGCGACGTAGCCCCGCACCGTGATGCCGCAGCGCTCGCGCAGGTACTTCTTGGCCACCGCGCCGGCCGCCACGCGCGCGGCGGTCTCGCGCGCCGAGCTGCGGCCGCCGCCGCGCGGGTCGCGGACACCGTATTTCTGGAGATAGGTGTAGTCGGCGTGGCCGGGGCGGAAGCGGTCGGCGATGTCGGCGTAGTCGCGCGGGCGCTGGTCGACGTTCTCGATCAGGAGCGCGATGGGCGTGCCCGTGGTCTGCCCCTCGTAGACGCCGGAGAGGATGCGCACCCGGTCCGGCTCGCGGCGCTGGCTCGTGTGGCGCGTCTTGCCGGGACGGCGGCGGTCGAGGTCGGGCTGGATGTCGTCCTCGGAGAGCGCGAGCCCCGGCGGGCAGCCGTCGATGACGCAGCCGATGGCGGGCCCGTGGCTCTCGCCGAAGGTGGTGACGCAGAAGACCCGCCCGATCGTGTTCCCGGCCATGGGCGGCTATTGTACGGCACGGCGCGC
>WGBS01000114.1 GCA_015494165.1 Gammaproteobacteria bacterium
CCTCGCCGTTGCGGAAGAGCTTCAGCGCCGGGATCCCGCGGATGCCGTAGCGCATGGCCAGCCCCTGCTCGCTGTCGGTGTTCACCTTGGCGAGCACGAAGCGACCGCCGTATTCCTCGGCGAGGCGGCTGAGCACCGGCATCAGCATCCGGCACGGCCCGCACCACTCGGCCCAGAAGTCCACGAGCACCGGCACTTCGCGCGAGCGCTCGATCACGGTCTCGCCGAAGTTGGCCTCGGTGACGGGATCGACGATGTAGGGCGAAGCGGCCATCCGCAGCTACCTCCGCATCTCGCGAGACTCCCAGGGAACGCCGGCGTGCCGGCGCGCGGCCGGCCGCCGCTATATTAGCGCGCGCTGATATATACGGGCGCCGCCCGCGCCCTTCAAGGCTGTCCGCCGGCGGCGCTCAGCGCTCGAGGTATTGGAGCTTGCCGGGCTTGCCGTTCCACTCGTCGGCGTCCGGCGGGGGATCCTTCTTCTCGGTGATGACGGGCCAGACCTTGGCGAGCTCGGCGTTGATCTGCAGGAACTGCTCCTGGCCCTCCGGCAGGTCGTCCTCGGGGAAGATGGCCTCGGCGGGGCACTCGGGCTCGCACAGCGTGCAGTCGATGCACTCGTCGGGGTCGATGACGAGAAAGTTCGGTCCCTCGTGGAAGCAGTCCACGGGGCAGACCTCGACGCAGTCGGTGTACTTGCACTTGATGCAGTTTTCCGTGACGACGAAGGTCATCGGCTCACGTCCTCCCGTCGGCCAGTGCCGCACGCCGCGCGGCGCGGGCGTCAAGGATACCCGCCCGCCGGCGCCGGCGCGAGCATGGCGCCCGCGGCACGGTTTCCGCGGACCCAGGGCGGTTTCTGCCACGTCGGGCACGTTCGTTGCATGACCCCGGTCAAGCCGGGCCAGACGACGGTCCGCCGTCGGCCGGGGGCAGGGATGACGGTGCTGCTCGAGACGACGCCGCTGGTCGAGCCGGAACGCCAGCGCCTCGCCCGCCTCGCCCTCGAGGCGGTGGAGGCGCTCGGCGGGAGCGCTTTCGCCGCAGTCGCGCCGCTGGAGGACGCCCTGCGCCGGCTGCGCGAGGGCGACGCCCGCGGGGAGGGCGCCCCGCGCGTGCGCCTCGAGCTCGACGGCGGCGAGGTCGTGCTGCGGGCGGGCGAGGCACGCATGCCGCTGGCGGCGCTGCCGGCGGCGCCCGATGCGGGCGAGGTCGAGCGCCTGCGGCGGCGGCTGCGGCAGGAGAGCGAGCAGTGCGACGCCGAGCTCCTGCGCCGCCGCAACGAGGCCATCCAGGCGGACCTCGAGGCGGCGCGCGCGCGCGCCGAGGCCGAGCTCGCCGCCCTCCAGGCGGACCTCGAGCGCAAGAAGGCCGAGCTCAAGGAATCCATCCGCCGTGCCGAAACCGACGCCCTGACGGGGCTCTACAACCGCGCGGCCTACGACCTGCGCCTGGAGCGGGCCGTGCGGCGGGCGGCGCGCCAGGGCGAGCCGCTGACGCTCATGCTCCTCGACCTGGACCGTTTCAAGGAGATCAACGACACCCATGGCCACCAGTACGGCGACGAGTACCTGCGACGCATGGCCGATGCGATGCGTGCGGCGGTGCGCACCGACGTCGACCACCCCTGCCGCATGGGCGGCGACGAGTTCGCCATCATCCTGTTCGCGCCGCCCGCGGTCGGCGAGCGCGTGGCGCGCGACGTGCTGCAGGCGATGGACGGGCGCGTGAGCATCGGCATCGCCCCGCTCCTGCCGGGCGACACCCCGGAGCGGCTGGTGGCGCGCGCCGACGCCGCGCTCTACGAGGCCAAGCGCCGCGGCCGTGGCCGGGCGGTGACGGCGCGCGAGGGCGGGGACACGCCCGGGGCGGCGGCCGCCGCGGGCACGAAGGCCGAGGCGGAGAGCGGAGCGCAAGGATGAGGCTGCTGATCGAGCAGACCGCGGGCTCGGACGCGGCGCAGGTGCAGCTCCGCGCGCGGCTGCGCGCGGTCGCGCGCCGCATGGGCTTCGACGACGGCGCGCGCGGGCGCATGGAGCTCGTGGCGAGCGAGCTCGCCACCAACCAGGCGAAGTTCGCCGAGGGCACGGGCGTGATGCAGCTGTGGGAGGCGCGCGAGCCCGAGCCCGCCCTCGACCTCTTCGCCCTCGACTTCGGCCCCGGCATCGAGGACGTGCGCCTCGCCCTCGAGGACGGCTACACCACCGCGGGCACCCTCGGGCAGGGCCTCGGCACGGTGCGCCGCCTCGCCGACGAGGCGGCCTTCTACTCCGTCGCGCGCCGGCCGGAGGGCGGCCAGGCGTGGCACGGGGTGGCCGTGTGGGTCCGCTTCCGCCCGCGCCGTCGCGCGCCGCGGCCCTGCGCCGTGGGCTGCTACGTGCGGGCCCTCGGAGACTCCGAGCACAACGGCGACGCCATCGAGCTGCACTGGGAGGAGGGCAGGCTGTGCTGGCTGCACCTCGACGCCCTCGGCCACGGGCCGGAGGCGGCGCGCGCGGCGGCGCGCGCGCGGGGGGCCGCCGGCGGCTGCGGCCGGCCGGAGGCGGTGCTCGAGCGCATCGACGCGCGCCTGCGCGGCGAGCGCGGGGCGGTGGCGGCGGCCGGCGTCCTCGATCTGGGCGGCGCGCGCCTGCGCCTGTGCGGCGTGGGCGACCTCCACGGCTGGGTGATCGCCAACGGCGAGCGGCGCACGCTCGCCTTTTCGGCCGGCGTGCTCGGGCATGCCCACCGGCACATCGAGTGCCATCACCTGCGCACGCCGCCGCAGGCGCTCCTCATGACGGCCTCGGACGGGATCCGCAACGGCTGGGGGCTGTCGAGCTTTCCGGGTCTCTGGCGGCTGCACCCGCAGCTCATCGCCTTCTTCCTCGGCGAGGTGGCGGGGCGGCCGGGAGACGACCGCTCGCTGCTGGTGCTGCGGGCGCGGGGCGATGGAGGTGGACAGGATGGCTAAGGGCACGACCGCGAAGACCAGCAAGAAGACCAAGACGGCGAAGGTCCAGCCGAGGCCGGTGCACAAGCTGCTCATCGAGCTGCTCATGCTCAACGCCGGGCGCATCTCGGAGGTCATCGAGCGCGAGGGGCAGGAGATCTTCGGCCAGGCCAATCTCCTCAGCAACGAGGAGATCACGGACTACAGCCTGGAGTTCCTGGAGCTGTTCGCATCACTCCTGCACGCCGGCGAGCGCATCGACCGGCGCGGGCCCGAGTACCGCGCCCTGCGCGAGTTCTTCAACGGCTTCTCCAAGCGCATCCGCGCGCGCGGCGCGAGCCTCGACGAGTTCGTGCGCTACATCCAGTTCCTGCAGCGCGTCTTCCTGGAGAACCTCGACGCCTCCGAGGACGTCTCCTTCGAGGACGCGCGCGCGGTGATCATCCTGCTCGGCTCGCTCTTCAACGACATCATCCTCGACATCTTCCACATCTACCTCGAGGAGAAGGAGCGCACCATCCAGGCCCAGCAGGAGGAGCTGCGCCAGACCTCGGCGCCCGTGACCGAGATCTGGGACGGCGTCCTCACGCTCCCCATCATCGGCACGCTCGACTCCTCGCGCGCCATGACGGTGATGGAGCGCCTCCTCGGGCGCATCGAGCGCGACCGCGCCAAGGCGGTGGTGATGGACGTGACCGGGGTCTCCTCCATCGACACGCAGGTCTCGCACCACCTGGTGCAGATGATCCGCGCGATCTCGCTGATGGGCGCAGAGCCCATCCTCACCGGCATCCGCCCCGACATCGCCCGCTCGCTGACCAGCCTCAACATCGACCTCGGGCGCGTCACCACGCGCTCGACGCTCGCCGAGGGGCTCAAGGAGGCCTTCCGGCGCCTGGGCGTGCACGTGGGGGCGGCCGAGGCGGCCGGCTGAGGGCGGGGCCGTGGCGCGCATCGAGGGCATGCACCTGACGCCGCTCGGCGGCGGCGACGTGCTGCTCGAGCCGGGCGAGGGCCTCGACCCGGGCGACCCCGACGCCTACACCGAGCCGCTGCTGGCCTGGCTGCAGGGCCAGCGCGCGCGGCGGCTGATCTACGACATCGGCAACGTGGCCCTCGTCGACCGCCTCTACTACGCCTGGCTGCTGCGCCTCGAGCGCCTGTGCCGCCTGGCCGACGTCGAGCTCGTGGTCGTCAACATGCGCCCGGTGGCGGCCTTCGCGCTCGCGCGCACGCTCGACGGGCCGCCGCCCTTCAGCTGCGCCCTCGACGTCGACCGCGCGCGCTCGCGCCCGCCCCGCCGCTCCGCGGCGGACGCCGCGCGCGCAGGGCCAGCAGGCAGCCGCTGAAGGCCGCCACCGCCGCGGCGATCTCCAGCCCGGCGAGCCAAGGGCGCGCGCCCGCCCAGGCCTCCACCACGCCGTGCGTGAAGTAGGGCAGCGTCACCAGCGCGCCCCACAGGTGGGCGCGCCGGCGCCCGCGCAGCAGCCCGGGCAGCGGCAGCAGCAGGGGCAGCGCCGCCACCGCCGTGCGCAGGGCCGGCGGCTGCGCTCCGGCCGGTGCAAGCCATCCGGCCCATGCCACGACCACGCCGAGCAGCGCGAGCAGGCCGCCGACGGCGAGCGTGCGGGCGAGGGCGTGCACGGGCCGCCTCAGGCCGCGAGGCGGCGGGCGATCCCCGCGAGCCTGCGGCCGAGCGCGAGGCAGAGCGCGCGCTCGTGCTCGCTGAGCGGCCGCCCGCCCTCCGATCCGTCCACGTGGCTCGCGCCGTAGGGCGTGCCGCCGCTCGCGGTCTCGCCGAGGGCGGGCTCGGTGTAGGGGAGACCGACGAGCACCATGCCGTGGTGCAGCAGCGGCAGCATCATGCTGAGGAGCGTCGACTCCTGGCCGCCGTGCAGGCTCGCCGTGGAGGTGAACACCGCGGCCGGCTTGCCGGCGAGGGCGCCGCTCGCCCACAGCGTGCCGGTGCCGTCGATGAAGTGCTTGAGCGGCGCGGCCATGTTGCCGAAGCGCGTGGGGCTGCCGAGGGCGAGGCCGGCGCAGCCGGCGAGGTCCTCGAGGGTGGCGTAGGGCGGGCCCTCCTCGGGCACCGGCGGGGCCACCGCCTCGCAGGCGGCGGATACCGGCGGCACCGTGCGCAGCCGCGCCTCCACGCCCTCGACCTCCTCGACGCCGCGGGCGATCAGGTGCGCCATGCGCGCGGTGGCGCCGCCGCGGCTGTAGTACATGACGAGCACGTACATGGGCGGTCAGCGCCCGAGCAGCTCGAGCACGCGCTCCGGCGGCCGGCCGAGGACGGCGCGCTCGCCGCGCACGACGATGGGCCGCTCGATGAGGATGGGGTGCTCGTGCATCGCGCGGATCAGGTCGCGGCGCTTGAGCCCCGGGTCGTCGAGGCCGAGCTCCTTGTAGACCTTCTCGCGGCGGCGCATGAGCTCGCGCGGCTCCATGCCGAGCATGCGCAGCAGGCGCTCGATCTCGGCCTGCGAGGGCGGCTCCTTGAGGTACTCGACGATGCGCGGCTCGACGCCGTGCTCGCGCAGCAGCTTCAGCGCCTCGCGCGACTTGGCGCAGCGCGGGTTGTGGTAGATCACGATCTCGTCGGCCTTCTTGCGGGCCATCGCGCGTCCTCCCTGCCTCCTGCCTGCGCGCGAGCCTACCGGAGCGCGGCCCGCGCCCGCAATCGCGTTGACCGCGGCGGCCGCCGCGTGCAAGCTTGCGCGCGATGACCGGCCTCGCGCGCGTGCTGCTCGTCCTGGTCCTGTCGGGGGTGCTGGCGGGCGCCCCGGGCTGCGCGAGCGCCCCGGTGCAGGAGATGAGCGACGCGCGGCAGATGCTCCAGGCCGCCGAGCGCGCGGGCGCGGCGCGGCACGCGCCGGAGCCCTACGCCCGGGCGCGGCGCCTGCTCGAGGAGGCCCAGCGCGCCCTCGAGATCGGCCGTTACGGGAAAGCGCGGCGTCTGGCGCGCGAGGCCGCCGCCGCCGCCGCCGAGGCGCGCGCCCGGGCCGAGGCGCGCGGCGGGCCGTGAAGCCGTTCGCACGCGCGGTGACGACTGCGTGACAAAACGATGATTCCCCGCGCTTTTTGGCGCCGCTTCCCTTGACACCCGCGCGAGCGCGGTGCTACCGTCCGGTTGCCGGTGCGCGGGAGAGGCGCACCGCGCCCGACACAACAACAAGACCCGACGCGCCTGGAGTTGCGAGCCATGAAGATCACCGCCGCATTCCGCACCCTCGTCGTCCTCACGGCCGCCGCTGCGCTCGCGGCCGGATGCGCGACGGCACCGAAGGAAAAGCCGGCCGAGCAGCCCGCGCCCGCGGCCAAGCCGGCGGGCCCGAGCCCGGCGGCGCTGCAGGCCATCGCCGAGGCCGAGGCCGCGATCAAGGAGGCCAAGGCGCTGCACTGGATCTGGCGCGACACCGAGAAGTTCCTCAAGAAGGCCAAGAAGGCGGCGAAGAAGGGCGACAACGCCAAGGCGATCAAGCTCGCGCGCAAGGCCAAGGAGCAGGCGGAGCTGGCCGTCAACCAGTACTACCTGGAGGAGGCCAAGTTCATGATCGAGGAGCTCAAGGGGCGGCGCGGGCTCAACGCCGACCAGCAGGCACGGATGCGCCAGGCAGAGGAGGCCTACCGCAATGCCGAGGGCCGGCGCGCCTACGATCTCGCGAGCGCGCTCCTCGAGGAGCTGCGCAACGCCACGATCCAGTACACCGTGGTGCGCGGCGACAGCCTGTGGAAGATCGCGGGCAAGCCCGAGATCTACGACAACCCCTACGAGTGGCCGCTTATCTACAAGGCCAACGCCGACCAGATCCGCGACGCCGACCTCATCTATCCGGGCCAGGTGTTCGACATCGACATGAACCCCTCGCCGGACGAGGTGGCCGCGGCCGTCCGTCACGCCAAGACGCGCGGCGCGTGGGCGCTCGGCGTGGTCGAGGAGTCGGACAAGGCCTACCTCGCGCGCTGAGCACGGCGCCCGCAACGGCCTTTCTTCGAGCGGGAGGGTCCGGTCCGCCGGACCCTCCCGCGTCGTCTGGGGTCCCGGCGCCGTGAGCCTCCCGCGTGCGCGTGCCGGCCTGCGCCTGCTGCGCGAGGCCTGGCAGGGCTTCCTCGAGGACGAGGGGCCGCTGCGCGCCACCGGTCTCGCCTACGTCTCCCTGCTCGCCCTGGTGCCGCTCACCGCGGTGGCGCTGGGGGCGCTCGCCGCCTTCCCCGTCTTCGAGCGGCTCGCCGAGCGCGTCAACGCGTTCGTCTTCCGTCACTTCCTGCCCGAGACGGGCGAGACCGTGCAGCGAGTGGTCGAGGCGCTGGCGGCCAATGCCGGCCGCCTGGGGCTCGCGGGCGCCGCCATGCTCGTGGTGACGGCGCTGCTCATGATGGCGGCCATCGACGACACGCTGAACCGCATCTGGCGGGTTCGCGGGCGCGCGGGGCTGTGGCAGCGGCTCGCCGCCTGGTGGACCGTGCTGACCCTCGGGCCGGTGCTGCTGGGCGGCGCCATCGGGCTCGCCTCCTATGCTGCGGCGCGCCTGCCGGCGACCGTCGCGGGCGCGGAGCCGCAGCGCCTGGCGCTCGAGCTGCTGGCCGTGGTCCTCGAGGCAGGGGCCTGCGCGCTGCTCTATGCGCTGGTGCCGCGGCGGCCGGTGCCCGTGCGGCATGCGCTCGCCGGTGCGGCGGTCGCGGCGGTGCTGCTCGAGCTCGCCCGGCGCGGCTTCGGCGCCTACGTCGCGAGCGTCGAGACCTACCGCACGCTGTACGGCTCGCTCGCCGCGCTGCCGCTGCTCCTGGTGTGGATACAGGTCTCGTGGATGGTGGTGCTGTTCGGCGCCGAGGTGAGCCGCGTCCCCAGCCTGCCGCCCGGAGCGCGCCGCGAACGGCCGGCCGCGGCGCGGCTCGCGGCGGCGGTGCACGCGCTCGGGCGGCTCGCCGCGGCGCAGCGCACGGGCGAGGCGCCGGGGGCGGCGGCCCTCGCACGGGGCCTCACCGCGGTGGAGGCGGTCGAGCTCGAAGGCGCGCTCGAGCGCCTCGAGCGCGCCGGGCTCGTGCGGCGCGTGGCCGGGGGCGGCTGGGTGCTGGCGCGCGGGCTCGAGCACGTCAGCGTCGCCGAGCTGGCCGAGGCGCTCGGGCTGCTGCCGCCAGCCGTCGCCGCGCGCGGCACCGCCGCGGCGCGGCTCGGCGCCCTGCTCGCCGAGGCTCGCGCGGCCATGCGCGCGCGGCTGGACGTGCCGCTCGCGAGCCTGTACGGTGGCGCGCCGGAACGGCCGGAGGGGGAGTGAGCGCATGCGCACGCTGGAGCGCGTCTTCGAAGCCTTCCTGTGGCGCTCGCGCCTGGTGGTGCTCGCCGCCGTGATCGCGAGCCTGGTCTCGGCGCTCGCCATGTTCTTCATGGCCACCGTCGACGCCGCGACCATGGCCTGGCATGTGTTCGCGGGCTACGCCTCGCCGGCGCTCGGCGCCGAGGCGCGCGGCGAGCTGCGCGCCGCCAGCGTCACGCACGTGGTCGAGGTGGTGGACGGCTATCTGCTGGCCACCGTGCTCCTCATCTTCGCGCTCGGCCTCTACGAGCTCTTCATCAGCCGCATCGACGAGGCCGAGCGCTCCGAGACCGCCTCGCGCGTGCTCGTCATCCGCAACCTCGACGACCTCAAGGCGCGCCTCGGCAAGGTCGTGCTCATGATCCTGATCGTCACCTTCTTCGAGCACGGGGTGAAGATGCGCTTCGAGCACATGCTCGACCTGCTCTACTTCGCGGGCGGCATCGCCCTGATCGGGCTGGCGCTGTTCCTCTCGCATGCCGCCGAGCACAAGGTCCGGGCGACAGGTGACGGGAGACGGGTGACGGGTGACGGGTGACGGAGACGGGAGACGGGAGACGGGAGACGGGAGACGGGAGACGGGAGACGGGAAAGACCAGACGGCCGCGCCCGAAGGGCGCACCAACCCTCGCCTCCCGACCCCCGTCTCTCGTCTCTGCCGCCGCGGATCGCGGCTGGAAGTCGCGGGTGACGGGTTACGGGTGACAGAGCGCGGGTTACGGGTGACCGTACACCGTCACCTGCAACCCGTAACCCGTCCGCTCGCCTCCCGCCTCTGGCTGCGGCCTGCAGACTGTAGACCGCAAACCGCTCAGTCGATCACGCCGTCGCGCGCGGCGCGCAGCACCAGCGCGTCGAACTCCTCGGCGCTCATGAGCCCGCGCTCGGCCACGATCTCACGCACGGGCCGCCCGGTGCGCTCCGACTCCTTGGCGATCTCGGCGGCCGCGGCGTAGCCGATGCGGGTGTTGAGGAGCGTCGCCAGGCCCACGCTCTGGTGCAGGAACCAGCGGCAGCGCTCGCGGTTGACGACGAGCCCGTGCAGGTTCTTGCGGGTGGCGGCGCGCACCGCCGCCGTGAGCCAGTCCATGGCGTCGAACAGCGCCGAGCCGAGCGCGGGCATCATGACGTTGAGCTCGAGCTGCCCCGCCTGCGTCATGGCGGCGATGGCGGCGTCCTGGCCCATGACCTGGAAGCAGACCATGTTGAGCATCTCGAACATGACGGGATTGACCTTGCCCGGCATGATCGAGGAGCCGGGCTGCACGGGCGGCAGGGTGATCTCGCCGAGCCCGGTGCGCGGGCCGGAGGCGAGCAGGCGGATGTCGTTGGCGATGCGGTCGAGCTCGAGGGCGAGGTCGCGGATCGCCGAGGACAGGCGCTGGACGTCGTGCATGGACTGCATCTGGGCGGCCATGTCCTCGGCGGGGCGGATGGGCTCGCCGGTGAGGCGCGCGAGCTCGGCGGCGGCGCGCTCGCGGTAGCCCGGAGCGGTGTTGAGCCCCGTGCCGGCGGCGCTGCCGCCGAGGCCGATCTCGCACAGGGGCTCGCGGCAGGCGGCGATGTTGCGCGCCGCGCGCCGCAGGATCCAGGCGTAGGCGCCGAACTCGCGGCCGATGGTGGTCGGCACCGCGTCCTGCAGGTGGGTGCGCCCGCTCTTGACCGTGTCGCGCTCGGCCTCGGCGATGCGCGCGAAGGCCGCTGCCATCTCCTCCACCGCCTCCAGCAGGCGCGGCAGCTTGGCGAGCGCCGCCAGGCGGATGGCCGTGGGAATGGTGTCGTTGGTGCTCTGGCCCATGTTGACGTGGTCGTTGGGGTGCACGGGGTCGTAGGTGCCCCGCTCGCCCCCCAGCGCCACGTTGGCGAGGTTGGCGATCACCTCGTTGGTGTTCATGTTGTGGCTCGTGCCGGCCCCGGCCTGGAAGCGGTCGACCACGAACTGGTCGAGCAGCTCGCCCGCGAGGATGCGGTCGCAGGCGGCGACGATGGCGTCGGCCAGGCGCGGCTCGAGCCAGCCGGCCTCGCGGTTGGCGACGGCCGCCGCGCGCTTGATGCGCACGTGGGCGATCACGAAGTCGCGGTCGGGGCCGCGGCCGCTGATGGGGAAGTTGTCCACGGCGCGCGCCGTCTGGATGCCGTACCAGGCCTCGGCCGGCACGCGGTAGGTGCCGAGGCTGTCGCGCTCGATGCGGTAGCGTGCGTCGCTGCCTTCCTCGCCCATCGTCCTCCCCTTGTCCGCCGCGCGCGCCCGTGCGCACAATGTAGCCATGCGCGCGAGCACTGGATCCGCCGGCCGCGCGCGCGGCCATTGTAGCCGCGGGCGCCGTTCCTGGCAGCTCGCCGCGGGCGCGCTGCTCGCGCTCGCCCTGGCGGGCCCCGCGCCGGCGGCGCTCGACGAGGCCTACACGCCGCGCGATCCCTACCAGCACTTCTTCGACCAGACCTTCGGCGACTTCCAGGAGGAGCTCGCGCGCGCGCGCGAGGAGGGCATGCTCGGCATCCTGCTCTTCTTCGAGCAGGAGGAGTGCCCCTTCTGCCACCGCATGAAGGACACGGTGCTCAACCGCCCCGACGTGCAGCGCTGGTTCCGGGAGCGCTTCCTCGCCTTCGCTGTGGACATCGAGGGCGACATGGAGATCACGGATTTCCAGGGGCGCGTCATGCCCATGAAGGTGTGGGCGGAGAAGGTGCACCGCGTGCGCGCCACCCCCGTGTTCGTGTTCTACGACCTCGAGGGCCGCCCGGTGGTGCGCTACACGGGCGCCACCTCCGGCCCGGAGGAGTTCCTGCTGCTCGGCCGCTACGTGGCCGAGCGCGCCTACGAGCGCATGTCCTTCGCGCGCTACAAGCGCATGATGCGGCGCAGGGCGCGCCGCGCGGAGAGCGGCTGAGGCGCGCATGGGGCGTGGCCTGCGCGGCGGGGCGGGCGTCGGGATCGTGCTGCTGGCCGTCGCCGCCGTGGCGGCTCCGGTGCAGGCGCCGGGCGGGGCGGGGCTGCCGGAGCCCCTGACGCTCGAGCGCGCCATGGAGATCGGGGCCGACGCCCATCCCGAGGTCGCATCGGCCGCGGCGGGCGTCGAGCGCGCGCGCGCCGGGCTCCTCGCCGCTGGCGCCGCTTCCGACGCCTACGCCGAGCTGCGCGCGCGGCTGCGCTGGTACGAGCCGGACCCGAGCGCCGACGACGACGGGCACGACGACCACGGGCTGGCGCTGGTCGTCGGCAAGCCCGTCTACGAGTTCGGCCGCAGGCGCGCGCGCCTGGAGGCGGCCGCCGCGCGCCTGCGCGCCGCCGAGGCGCGGCTCGCCGCCGCGCGGCTGCGCCACCGCCTCGCCCTGATGCGGGCCTTCTTCGACGTGGTGCTGGCCGACCTCGCCTACGCGCGCGACAACGAGGACATGGCCGTGGCCTACGTGCGCTTCGACCGCCTGCGCGACCGCCGCAAGGAGGGACAGGCCTCGGACCTGGAGGTGCTTGAGGCCGAGGCGCGCTACCAGGCCGTGCGCGTGCGCCGCTACCGCAGCGACGGGCGCCGCCGGCTGGCGCGCGCGCGGCTCGCCGAGCGCCTCGGCCGCCCGGATGCCCTGCCGGGCGAGGTGGTGATGCCGCGGCTGCGGGGGCTCGCACGCCGCCCCCCGGAGCCCGAGGCCCTGCTCGAGGCCGTGCTCGAGCGCGCGCCCACGGCGCGGGCCGCGCGCGCCTCGCTCGCCGCGGCCCGCGCGGCGCTCGCCGAAGCGGCGGCGGGGCGCCGGCCGGTGCTCAGCGCCGAACTCGAGGCGCAGGCCAGCACGCGCAGCTTCCGCTCGCGCGACCGCGCGCGGGCGGGCCTGGTGCTGGAGCTCCCGCTGTTCACTGGCCGGCGGGTGCGCGCCGCCGTGGCCGCGGCGACGGCCGCGGTGGCCGAGGCCGAGGCGGCGCTCGCGCTCGAGCGCAGCCGCCTGCGCCAGCGCGTGCGCGAGCTCACCGAGCGCATCGCCGTGCTGCGCGCGCGCCGCGACGAGGCCCTCGTGCAGCTCGACTACCGCGAGCTCTACCTCGACCGCGCGCGCGCCCTCTACCAGATGGAGGTGCAGACCGACCTCGGCGACGCCATGGTGCGCTGGTCGGAGGCGCGCCTGCGCCGGGCCGAGGCCGAGAGCGGGCTGGCGCTTGCTTGGGCCGAGCTCAACGGGCTGCGGGGCCTGTCGCCGTGGCCGCTGCGCATCGGCGGGAGCGGGGCGGACGAAGGGGGCGGCAAGAGACCGAAGGAGGAGGGCGATGGTGGCTGAGCCGAAGCGGATGGCGCGCCGGGTGCCGGTGGCGGCGCTGG
>WGBS01000115.1 GCA_015494165.1 Gammaproteobacteria bacterium
AGGCCGCGGGCCGGACTATGCCGACGCGCACGAGTTCGTCGCGCACCTGTGGCCGCACGCGCGGCGCGCCGCGCGTGCGGCCACAGGTGCGCGACGAACTCGTGCGCGTCGGCATAGTCCGGCCCGCGGCCTGCCGTGGCCGGCGCCTGCGCGGCGGGACGCCCGGCGTCCGGGGTGCGCGCGGCGGAGGCCGGCGCTGTCGCCGTTCCGCCCGCATCGGAGACCTTCCCCGAAGGCTTTGTGCCGAAGCCGCCGAGCTGGCGCACGATGAGCCGCGCCAGCCCGAGGCTGCCGCGGGCGGCGAGCTGGCGCGCGAGCTGGCGGTCGTGCACCTCGCGATAGAGGCGCAGCCCCGCGCCGCCGAGGAGGGGGTCGCCGGGCGTCGCCTCGCGCATGCTCTTGAGCAGCGTCTCCAGGAACAGGGCCTCGAACTCGCGGGCGGCCTCGTCCAGCGCCCCGGCGCGGTCGCGGCCGGCGCGTGCGCGCAGCTCCGCCATGGCGGCGAAGTCCGCGTAGAAGCCGACCGTGGCGCCCGCGCTCACGCCGCCCTCCCCGCTAGATCACGATCAGCTCGGCGCGCAGCGCGCCGGCCTGCTTCAGCGCCTCGAGGATGGCCACCAGGTCGCTCGGCGCGGCGCCCACCTCGTTGACCGCGCGCACGATCTCGTCGAGCGTGGTTCCGGGCCGGAACAGGAACATGCGCCTGCCCTCCTCGCGCACCTCCACGTCCGTGCGCGGCACGACCGCCGTGCTGCCGGCCGAGAGCGGCGGCGGCTGGCTCACCTGGGGGCGCTCGCTGATGGTGACCGTGAGGCTGCCGTGCGAGACCGCGGCGGGCAGCACGCGCACGTGGCGGCCGATGACGACGGTGCCCGTGCGCGAGTTGACGATCACGCGCGCGGGGGCCTCGCCCGGCTGGACCTCGAGGTTCTCGAGCACCGAGACGAAGGCCACGCGCTGGGCCGGATCGCGCGGGGCCGCGACCCGCACCGCGCCCGCGTCCACCGGCTGCGCCGTGCCCGGCCCCACGGCGGCGTTGATCGCCTGCGCCAGGCGCGTGGCCGTGGTGAAGTCCGGCGTGTGCAGGCTGAGCAGCAGGTGGTCGCCCGCGGCGAAAGGCGTCGGCACGGTGCGCTCGACGGTGGCCCCGCCCGGGATGCGGCCGGCGCTCGGGATGTTGACGGTGATCTTGGAGCCGTCGGCACCGGAGGCGGAAAGCCCCCCGACCACCAGGTTGCCCTGCGCGATGGCGTAGACCCGCCCGTCGGCGCCCTTGAGGGGCGTCATGAGGAGCGTGCCCCCGCGCAGGCTCTTGGCGTTGCCGATGGCCGAGACCGTGACGTCGATGCGCTGGCCCGGGCGCGCGAAGGGCGGGAGCTCCGCGTGGACCGCGACCGCCGCCACGTTCTTGAGCTGCGGGTTGACGTTCGGCGGGACCGTGATACCGAAGCGGGCGAGCATGCTCTTGAGGCTCTGGACGGTGAAGGGCGCCTGCGAGGTCTGGTCGCCCGTCCCGTCCAGGCCCACCACGAGCCCGTAGCCGACGAGCTGGTTGGGGCGCACGCCGGCCACGGACGCGAGGTCCTTCACCCGCTCGGCCGCGGCCCCGCCCCAGGCGAGCAGGCCCGCGAGCGCCAGGGCCCCCAGCAGCAGACGCGGCCTACCGAAGCGTGCTCCCGTCTCCCGTCTCACCTCACCCGCCCCTTTCTCAGAACGGCCATACCACGCTGAGGAAGAAGCGCGCGAGCCACCCCATGCGCGAGGCGTCGGCCACCTGGCCGCGGCCGACGTAGCTGATGCGCGCCTCGGCCACCTGCGTCGAGAGCACGGTGTTGTCGGCGGCGATGTCCACCGGCCGCACCACGCCCTCGAGGCGGATGTGCTCGCGCTCGCCGTTGATGCGCAGGAGCTTCTCGCCCCGCACCACCAGGTTGCCGTTCGGCAGCACGTCGACCACCGTGACCGTGATGCTGCCCGAGAGGCTGTTGCTCTGGCTGGTCTTGCCGTCGCCCGAGAACTTGTGGTCGCCCTTGACCGTGCTGCTGAGGATCTCGGTGCCGCCGCGCGTGACCTTCTCGCCGAGGACGGTCGGCCCGGGCAGGGACACGTCCGTGCTGCGCTCGGTCTCGGTGCTCGCCGCCTTGGTGGCGTCGGTGCGCTCGCTGAGCACCACCGTGAGGATGTCGCCCACACGCCGCGCCTTGGTGTCCTCGAACAGCGCCAGTGCCGTCGACTCGTGGTAGATCGCCCCGGTGACGGGTGGCGGCGGGGGCGCCGTCGGGCGCACGGGCGGCATGTCGCGCCGGCCCGTTCCGGCGCAGCCGCCGGCCCCGAGCGCGGCCGCCACGAGCACGGCCGCCAGCCTAGAGCTTGTTGCTCGCATAACGCAGCATCTCGTCCACGGCCGAGATCAGGCGCGAGTTCATCTCGTATGCGCGCTGCGTCTCGATCATGTTGACGAGCTCCTCGACCACGTTGACGTTGGAGGTCTCGAGCGAGCCCTGGATGATGCGCCCGAGGCCGGAGACCCCGGGCGTGCCGGTCTGCGCCGTGCCGCTCGCCGCCGTCTCGATGTAGAGGTTCTCGCCGATGGGCTGGAGCCCGGCCGGGTTGACGAAGTCGGCGAGCTGCAGGGTGCCGACCTGGGTCGGTGTGGGCTGGCCGGCGAGTTGCACGCTCACCGTCCCGTCCGCCCCAATGGTCACCGACTGCGCGTCCGCCGGAACGGTGATGGCCGGCTGCACCGCATAGCCGCGCGAGGTGACGAGCTGGCCCTGGGCGTCGAGCTTGAGCGCGCCGTCGCGCGTGTAGGCCAGCGTCCCGTCCGGCATCAGCACCTGCAGGAAGCCGCGCCCCTCGATGGCGACGTCCAGGCTGTTGCCGGTCTGGACCACGTTCCCCTGACTGAAGATCTTCTCCGTGGCCACCACGCGCACGCCCGTGCCGAGGGCGATGCCCGTGGGGAACTGGCTCGTCTGCGAGGACTGCGCGCCGGGCTGCTCGCGGATCTGGTAGAGCAGGTCCGCGAACACCGCCCGGCCGCGCTTGAAGCCCATGGTGTTGACGTTGGCGAGGTTGTTCGAGATCACCGCCATGCGCGTCTGCTGGGCCTCGAGCCCGGTCTTCGCCACCCACAGTGCCCGGCTCATGCTGCCTTCTCCCCTGTCCGTCCGCTCACCGTCCTCAGCCCATGCGCAGGAGCTGGGCCGAGGACTCGTCGTTCTCCTTCGCCGCCTGCATCAGGCGCACCTGCATCTCGTAGCGGCGCGTGAGCTCGATGACGCGCGTGAGCACCTCGACGGTGCTCACGTTGCTCTGCTCGAGCGCCCCCACGCTCAGCCGCACCGAGGCGTCGGGCGGCGCCGCCGTGCCGTCGGCCATCCGGAACAGCCCGTCGGGACCGCGCACCAGACGCTCCGGCTCGGGCCGCACCAGGCGGATGCGGTCGAGCACGGTGAGCGCGTTGGCGCCCTGGCCCAGGGGGCGCACGGTCACCGTGCCGTCGGTGCCGATCTGCAGGGTCTCGTGCGGCGGCACCGCGATGGGGCCGCCGTCACCGAGGACCACGTACCCGTCGCCCGTGGTCAGCACCCCGCCGGGGCCGAGATGGAGGTCGCCGCGACGGGTGTAGGCCTCGCCGCCGTCCGGGGCCTGCACCGCGATCCAGCCCTCGCCGTCGACCGCCACGTCCAGCTCGCGGCCGGTGCGCACGATCGGCCCCGGCGCGAGGAGCGGGCGGCTCGGCCCGGGCACGGCGAAGACGCGCGCCGCATACACGTCGCCCGCGAGCGGCAGCGCCGTCTGCTCCTGGAGCACCGCCCGGAATCCGGTGGTGGTGGCGTGGGCGAGGTTCTGCGCGGCCACGGCCTGCCCCGTGAAGGACGCCCGCGCCCCCGACATCGCCACGTAGAGCATCCTGTCCATGCGGGCCCGTCCCTCGCGCCTCAGCGGATGTTGATGATGGTCTGGGTCACGGTGTCGGCCGTGGTGATCACCTGCGCGTTGGCCTGGAAGTTGCGCTGCGCGGTGATGAGGTTGACGAGCTGCTCGGCGATGTCCACGTTCGAGGCCTCCAGCGCCCCGGACTGGATCACGCCGAAGGTCCCCGTGCCGGCCTCGCCGTAGAGCACGTCGCCCGAGGCGAAGGTCTCGGCCCACACCGTGTCGCCGCGCTGCTCGAGCCCCTGGGGGTTGGGGAAGCGCGCGAGCGCCACCTTGCCGAGCTCCTTGGACTGGCCGTTGGTGTAGCGCGCGAACACCACCCCCGAGCTGTCGATGTCGATGCCCGAAAGCCGCCCCGTGGTGAAGCCGTCCTGGCTCAGGGAGTTGACGGCATAGTTGGTCCCGTACTGGGTCGCCTTGGCGTAGTCGAAGCTGATGTTCATGGCGGCGGCACCGTTGGTCGGGGTGTAGCTGCCGTAGGTGATCGGCAGCGTGGTCGCCGTGGTGTCGATGGCACCCGTGCTCGTGAAGGTGAGGTCGTCGCTGCCGTCGCCCACGCGGGAGCCGTCGATGGCGAGCGCCGTCGCCCAGTTGTTGTTGCTGATCTTGCGGAAATAGATCGTCGCCGTGTGCGACTGGCCGAGCGAGTCGTAGACCGTGATCGAGGTCGAGTAGTTGTAGGTGGCCGGGTCCGTGATGTCGATGTCGGAGGCGGCGCCACCGAGCGCGGTCTCTGCCGCGTTCAGGTTGAGCGCCGCGGTCACCTTGGTGGTGGCGCTCGGCGCGCCTTCCGAGGTGTCCAGCTTGAGGTCGCTGAGGGCGCCGGTGTTGAAGCCGCCGCCGGCGTTGGCGGGGAAGACCTGCAGGCGCTGGCCCACGGCGTTGACCACGTAGCCCTGACGGTCGACGGAGAAGGCCCCGGCGCGGGTGTAGAGCCGCGAGCCGGAGTCGCTCAGCACGAAGAAGCCCTCGCCGTTGATGGCGAGATCGAGGGCATTCTGGGTGAAGTCGATGTTGCCTTGGGTGAACTGCTGGGCGACGCGCGCGAGCCGCACGCCGCCGCCGATGGCGGTGTCGCCGAGCCCCTGGAAGGTGACCGCGTAGACGTCCGCGAACTCGGCCCGCGACTGCTTGAAGCCCACGGTGCCGGCGTTGGCGACGTTGTTGCCCGTGACCTTGAGGTCGGCGGAGGCGGCGTTGAGGCCGCTGAGTGCGATCCGGAAAGGCATGGTGACGTCCTCCTAGCCGATGCGCCGGACCTCGCCGAGGTCCACGCTGCCCAGACCATGCAGGTTCAGTGCCACGCCACGGCCACCGCGGCGCAGGGTGATGCTGTCGACGCGCGCCCCGACGTAGGTCTCGAGCGCGGTCGCGCGTCCGTCGAGCAGCGCCTCGACCGTGACCGTGTAGCGCCCCGCGGGCGCGGGCTCGCCGGCGCCCGTGAGCCCGTCCCAGCGCAGCTCCACCATCCCCGCGGGCCGGCCGCCGAGGTCGATCTCTCGCACCGTGCGCCCGAGCGCGTCGCGCACGACGGCGCGCACCTGCGGGCTCGCCGCCGGCAGCTCCGCCGCCAGCGCGACCTCGCCGCCCTCGGGCAGATAGGCCTCGGAGCCGGCGACCAGGACCTCGCGGCCGACGAGCGCGGCCGCCTGCAGGGCTTGGTTGGAGTAGAGCGACTCCGTGAGCTGCTCGAAGGCGGTGTTGAGCTCGCGCACGCCGCTCACGGTGCCGAACTGCGCGATCTGCGTCAGGAACTCGCCGTTCTCCATCGGCTGCAGCGGGTTCTGGTTGCGAAGCTGCGCGACCATGAGCCGCAGGAAGTCCTCTTGCCCGAGCCGCTCGCGCTTGGGCGCGAGCTCGCGCCGCAGGCCGAGGTCCTCGAGAAGAGCGGTGTTCACCTCGGTGGCCATGGCGGGGCCTCCCTCACTGGCCGAGCCGCAGGGTCGCGACGAGGAGCTGGCGGCTGGTGTTGAGCACGTCGACGTTCGTCTGGTAGGCGCGCGAGGCGGCGATCATCTCGGCCATCTGCTCGACCACGCTCACGTTCGAGCGCCAGACGTAGCCGTCGGCGTCGGCGAGCGGATGGCCCGGGCGGTACTCGCGCTCCGGCGGGCGCGGGTCCTCGACGATGCCCGCCACCCGCACGCGCGCCACGCCCTGCGCGCGGTCGAGCACGGCACGGAACACCGGCAGCCGCGCCCGGTAGGCCTCCGCGGGGCTCGCGGCGACGCTGTCCGCATTCGCGAGGTTGCTCGCCACCGTGTTGAGGCGCACGGACTCGGCGACCATGCCCGAGCCCGCGACGTCGAAGATGCGCATGAGCTGCATGGATCACTCCCCCTTGATCGCGCGCAGCAGGCCCTTGATCTTGCCGTCGAGGAAGCGCAGCGAGGCCTGGTAGCGCACCACGGCCTCGGCGAACGCGGCCTTCTCCAGATCGGGGTCGACCGTGTTGCCGTCGAGCGAGGGCTGCGCCGGGAGGCGGTAGCGCAGCGCCGGTGTCAGGCTGCCGGCGGGCTGCAGGTGCCGGGGGTTCGTCGCGAGGAGCACCGGACGCCCGCGCCGGGCGGCCTCCAGCGCGGCCGAGAAGTCCAGGTCGCGGGCCTTGTAGCCCGGCGTCTCGGCATTGGCGAGGTTGGAGGCGAGCACCTCCAGCCGCCGTGCCCGCCACTGCAGCGCCTGCGCATGTATCCCGAGTGCGGAATCGATGTCCATCGGCAGCCTCCGCTGCGGCTTGAGCCCTCGCGGGCGGATGCAGGCAAGTGCCGTGCCAGATCCCGGCCCGCGGGTCGCGGGCCCGCCGGCGGCGAGCTGCACCCTTGCGCGCCGGGCGCGTGGCGGCAGGCTGCCGGCGTGGCCGCCTTGCCGCCGGGCGGCAAGGGCTGGCCGGGCGCGGCGCTCAGGGCGGCAGCCGGTAGCACACCCCGCCGTGGGCGCGCAGCACGCGGAGCCGCGGCTGCAGCTCCGCCGGCAGGGTCTCCGAAGAGCCCAGGATGAGGGCGCCGCCGGGCTCGAGGAGGCGGACCATGCGCTCGAGGATGCCGCGCCGGCGCTCCGGGTCGAAATAGATCAGCACGTTGCGGCAGAAGACGACGTGGAAGCGCCCGAGCAGGGCGTAGCTCTCGAGCAGGTTGAGCGGCCGGAAGCGCACCGGCGCCCGCACGTGCGGCAGCACCTCCCACCCTTCGGCCACGCGCCGGAAGTGGCGCTGCAGGCGCTCGGGGCTGAGCCCGCGGCGCACGGCATGCTCGTCGTAGACGCCGCGCCGGGCGACCTCGAGCACCGCGGGCGAGATGTCGGTGCCCACGATCTCGAGGGGCGGCAGCAGGCCGGGCTCGCGCTGGGCGAGCTCGTGGGCGGTGATGCTGATCGAGTAGGGCTCCTGCCCCGTGGAGCAGGCGGCGGACCAGATGCGGATGCGCGGCACGCGCGCGCGTCCGAAGGCCGGCAGCAGCTCGTGCTCGAGCAGCGCGTAGGGATAGCGGTCGCGGAACCAGGAGGTCTCGTTGGTGGTCATGGCCTCGATCACGCGCTCGCGCAGGCCCCGCCGCGCGCCCGCGCGCAGGTCCCGCACGAGCTCGCCGAAGCCGCGGTAGCCGAGCTCGCGCAGCAGCGGCCCCAGGCGGCTGCGCACCAAGTAGCCCTTGTGCGGGCCGAGCACGATCCCGCAGGACTCGTCCAGGAAGGCGCGCAGCGCCTCGAAGTCCTCGGGCGCGATCGCGCCCGCGGCCGCGCCGTGGCCGCCGCTCGTGGCCATCCGTCCCGTGGCTCCCGTGGTGCCCATCCGGCTCATGGATATCGGCCCGCGGCGCGCGCCCTTGAGCCGCACGCGCCGTGGCACGGGGGTTGCATCGCTAAAGCTGTCCCGGTCGCCCGCCGATGAAAGGCGGGCCGATAGAGCGCCACCGGCGCGTCGCGCGACGGATTTCCGACATCCGTTCAGACCGGGGGGTACAGACACATGAGCAGGCCGATCCTTCTCACGAGCCAGATCCTGCCGCTGCTGGAGGCCGCCGTCGCCTTCGACCGGCGCCGCCTCGCCGCGCTGCGCGCGCGCGCGCCGGGCGCCGCGCAGGCGCTCGCGCCGGTGCTCGAGCGCCTCGACCGCACGCACGGGCGGCTGATGGAGGTGGCCCGGGCGGGCGTCCACGGGCTCGCCTCGGCGGTGGAGATCGTCGCCGGCAACGCGCGCTTCACCCGCGAGATCGCGGCGATCATGGACCATGCCACGAGCGTCGCGAGCGCCGTCGAGGAGATGGCGCAGAGCGCGGGCGAGGTGGCGAGCCACGCCCAGGAGGCCGCCGCGCGCGCCGAGGACACCAACCGCAAGTCCGAGGAGGGCAACCAGGCCATCTCGGGCCTGATGGGCGACATCGACCTGCTCGAGCAGGCCGTGCGCGGCATGGCCGACGGCGTGCAGCAGTTCGTCGGCTTCGCCGGCGAGATCAACAAGCTCACGGCCATCGTGCGCGATGTCGCGCACCAGACCAACCTCCTCGCCCTGAACGCGGCCATCGAGGCCGCGCGCGCCGGCGAGGCCGGCCGCGGCTTCGCCGTGGTCGCCGACGAGGTCAAGAAGCTCGCCGACAAGACGGCCGACGCCACCGCCGAGATCGAGCGCGTGACGGCCACCATGAACGAGCTTTCGGAGCGCGTGGGCGAGTCCGTCTCGCAGAGCACCGAGCGGCTCGGCCAGAGCGTGGAGGCGCTCGAGGTGGTGGCGACGACCCTGTCGGAGAACACCGCCGCCGTCGCCGACGTCACCCACCGCGTGGCCCAGATCGCGCAGGCGGCCGACGAGCAGCGCGCCGTCGCCCAGGACATGGCCGCGCGGCTCAACGAGATCACCGCCTCGCTCACCTCCGAGACCGAGCAGGTCCGGCGCCTGACGGCCGACTCGCGCGAGCTGGTCAAGCACATGCAGGCGCAGTTCGGCGCCCTCGCCGAGGGCTGCGACGACGAGCTGCTGCTCGAGATCGTCAAGGCCGACCACCTGCTGTGGAAGGTGCGGCTCGCCCTGCTGCTGCACGGCCAGATCGAGATCGCCGAGGACGAGCTCAAGGACCACACCCAGTGCCGGCTCGGGCGCTGGTACTACGGTGAGGGCGGCAGGCGCCACGGCGCCGCCCAGGCCTTCCGCGCCATGGAGGCCCCGCACCAGCGCGTGCACGCCCTCGCCCGCGAGATCTGGACCCTGGCGCGCGAGGGCCGCACCGAGGAGGCGCTCGAGCGGCTCCAGCAGATGGACGGCCTCAGCGCCGAGCTCGTGGGCCTGCTCGACGAGCTCCGCGCCGAGATGGAGGGAGGCGATGCGGCGGCGGCCTGAGCGCGTCGCAGGCTTCGCCCTCGCCGCGGTCGCGCTCGCGGCGGGGGCGGCGGGCACCCAGCCGCTCGCGGAGATCCGCGCCGCGGCGCGCGCGCACGTCGCGCGCCTCTACGCCGCCGAGGGCGCCGTGCGCCACGAGATCACCGTCCAGCGCCTCGACCCGCGCCTGCGGCTCGCGCGCTGCGACCGCCCCCTCGAGACCTTCGACCCGCCCGGGGCGCGCCGCCACGGCAACACCGTGGTGGGCGTGCGCTGCCCCGGCTCGAGCCCGTGGACGGTGTACGTGCCGGTGCGGGTCGCCCTCATCCGCCCCGTGGTGGTGACGCGGCGCCCGGTGCCGCGCGGCGCCGTGCTCACGCGCGCGGACCTCGCGCTGCGCGAGCGCGACACGGCGACGCTGCCGCTCGGCTATCTCACCCGGATCGAGCCGCTGGACGGCGATCTCGTGGCGCACGGCGCCCTCGGCGGCGTAGAGGCGCGCGACGTGCGCGCGCGCCGCGTCGCGGATCTCCTCGAGCGGCTGGGTGCCCGCCGCGCCCGCGGCGAGCGCGACCGCCGCGAGGGCGAGGCCCGCAAGGCGCTCAGGCCGCCGCCGC
>WGBS01000116.1 GCA_015494165.1 Gammaproteobacteria bacterium
CGACCGACGGGAGACCGAGACCCATGCAAGCCTGTGCCAAGCGCCTGATCGCAAGCGTCCTCCTCGCCGGTGCCGCTCTCGCCACAGCCGCGGCCGGCACCGTGGACCAGCTCTCCGGGGCGGGCTCCACCTTCATCTATCCCGTGCTCGCCAAGTGGGCGAGCGCCTACCACAGAGAGACCGGCGTCAAGGTCAACTACCAGTCCATCGGCTCCGGCGGCGGCATCCGCCAGATCCAGAAGCGCACGGTGGACTTCGGCGCCTCCGACGCCCCGCTCAAGGCCCCCCAGCTCCGCGAGGCGGGCCTCATCCAGTTCCCCGTGGTGATGGGGGGCGTGGTGCCGGTGGTGAACCTGCCGGGGATCGGGCCGGGCGAGCTGCGCCTCAGCGGCGGGCTGCTGGCCGACATCTTCCTGGGCAAGGTGCGGCGCTGGGACGACCCCCGCATCGCCGCCGAGAATCCGGGCCTGAAGCTTCCGGGGCGGCGCATCACCGTCGTGCACCGCGCCGACGGCTCCGGCACCACCTGGATCTTCAGCAACTATCTGAGCAAGGTGAGCGTGGAGTGGAAGTCGAAGGTGGGCTTCGGCAAGTCGCTCGCCTGGCCCACGGGCGTGGGCGGCAAGGGCAACGAGGGGGTGGCCGCCTACGTGCGCCGCATCAAGGGCGCGATCGGCTACGTCGAGTACGCCTACGCCCTGCAGAACCGCATGAGCCATGTGCGCCTGCGCAACCGGGCGGGCCGCTACGTCGAGCCCTCCATCGAGAGCTTCCAGGCCGCCGCGGCGGGCGCCGACTGGTCGCACGCCGAGGGCTTCTACCTGGTGCTCACGGACCAGCCCGGCGAGGCCACCTGGCCCATCTGCGGGGCCACCTTCGTCCTGGTGCCGGCCCGGCCGCGCCGCCCCGAGCGCACGCGCGCGGTGCTCGCCTTCTTCGACTGGGTCTACCGCAAGGGGGCCGACATGGCCGTCGCCCTGCACTACGTGCCCATCCCGGACGAGGTCGCGGCCCTGGTGCGGCGCGCCTGGGCGGAGCAGGTCAAGGGAGCGGACGGCCGGCCCCTGTGGCAGCCCTGAGCCCCCTGCGCTAGGCTATCCGCCCGGCTCGTGGGGGGACCGCCCTTGGGGGAAGCGAGCGCGAGCGCCGCGGATCGTCCCGCCCGCCCGGCCTTGCGGCCCGGCGGGCGGGCGCTTGTGCAGGACGCCCTGTTCCGGCACGGCACGCGCCTGGCGGCGGTGGCCGTGGGCTCGGTGGTGCTGGCCATCCTCGTCGCGCTCACCGTCGGCGCCTGGCCCGCCATCGAGCGTTTCGGAGTGGGCTTCCTGGGGAGCGCGTCGTGGAACCCGGTGACGGAGGAGTTCGGGGCGCTGGTGCCCATCTACGGCACCCTGGTGACCTCGGCCATCGCCCTCCTCATCGCCGTCCCCGTGAGCTTCGGAGTGGCGCTGTTCATCACGGAGCTCGCCCCCGGCTGGCTCAAGCGCCCCGTGGGGACGGCCATCGAGCTGCTCGCCGCCATCCCCAGCATCATCTACGGCATGTGGGGGCTGTTCGTGTTCGCGCCGCTGTTCGGCGAGCACGTCCAGCCCTGGCTCACGGAGCGGCTCGCCGGCCTGCCGGGCGTCGGGGTCCTGTTCGACGGTCCCCCCATGGGCATCGGCGTGCTCACGGCGGGCATCATCCTCGCCGTCATGGTCATTCCCTTCATCGCCTCCGTGATGCGCGACGTCTTCGAGGTGGTGCCGGCCCAGCTCAAGGAGTCCGCCTACGGCCTCGGGGCCACGACCTGGGAGGTGGTGTGGAAGGTGGTGCTGCCCTACACCCGGGTGGGCGTGATCGGCGGCATCATGCTGGGGCTGGGCCGCGCCCTGGGCGAGACCATGGCCGTGACTTTCGTCATCGGCAACGCCCACGAGCTGAGCGCCTCGCTCTTCATGCCCGGCAACACCATCTCGTCCATCCTCGCCAACGAGTTCACCGAGGCGGTGGGCGAGATCTACCTGGCCTCGCTCATCTATCTCGGCCTGATCCTGTTCGGGATCACCTTCGTGGTGCTGGCGGCGGCCAAGCTCCTGCTGATCCGCCTCGGCGCCCGCGAGGGCCGGCGTGCCTGAGGCCGCAGCCGTGCTGAGCCCGTACCGCCGCCGCCTGGTCGTGAACGCCTTCAACCTGGGCGTCTCGGTGCTCATGACGCTCTTCGGGCTGTTCTGGCTCGCCTGGCTGTTGTGGACCCTGCTGAGCCAGGGGCTGCAATGGCTGGGGCCGCATGTGTTCACCGCCTCCACCCCGCCGCCGGGCGAGCAGGGCGGGCTCGCCAACGCCATCGTGGGCAGCCTCCTGCTCACGGGCTTCGGCGTGCTCATCGGCGCGCCCCTGGGGCTGCTCGCCGGCACCTTCCTCGCCGAGTTCGGGCGTGCCTCGCGGCTCGCCGCCGCCGTGCGCTTCATCAACGACGTGCTGCTCTCGGCCCCCTCCATCCTCATCGGCGTTTTCGTGTACACGGTGCTGGTCGTGCCCTTCGGCCACTTCTCGGGCTGGGCGGGGGCCGTGGCGCTCGCGCTCATCGTCGTGCCCGTGGTGGTGCGCACCACCGAGGACATGCTCAAGCTGGTGCCTGACGCCCTGCGCGAGGCCGCCGCCGCCCTCGGCGCGCCCTACTGGAAGGTGGTGGTGGCGATCGTCTACCGCGCCGCCCTCGGCGGCATCATGACGGGTGTGCTGCTCGCGGTGGCGCGCATCAGCGGCGAGACCGCGCCGCTGCTCTTCACCGCCCTCAGCAACCAGTTCTGGTCCACCGACATGAGCGGCCCCGTCGCGAACCTGCCCGTGGTGATCTTCCAGTTCGCCATGAGCCCCTACGAGGACTGGCAGCACCTCGCCTGGGCCGGGGCGCTGCTCATCACGCTGGCGGTGCTGGCGCTCAACATCGTCGCGCGGGTGGCCTTCCGCCGGCGCAAGGCGCGACAATAGCGCGCCGGACGGGCTGGAGACGATGGACGAGGCGAGGGAGCAGATCGAGGCGGGCGCGCGCGCGGAGGCGGCGCCCGCGGTGGCGGAGGTTCCGAACCCGAAGATCGTGGTGCGGAACCTCTCCTTCCACTACGGGCGCTTCCAGGCCCTGCACGACATCAGCCTCAGCATCCCGGAGCGGCAGGTCACGGCCTTCATCGGGCCCTCCGGCTGCGGCAAGTCCACCCTGCTGCGCTGCTTCAACCGCATCTACGAGCTCTACCCCGACCAGCGCGCCAGCGGCGAGATCCTGCTCGACGGCGAGAACATCCTCGACCGCCGTCAGGACCTCAACCTGCTCCGCGCCCGCGTGGGCATGGTCTTCCAGAAGCCCACGCCCTTCCCCATGTCCATCTACGACAACATCGCCTTCGGGGTGCGCCTCTACGAGCGCCTGAGCCGCGCGCAGATGTCCGAGCGCGTGGAGTGGGCCCTGCGCAAGGCGGCGCTGTGGGACGAGGTCAAGGACAAGCTGCGCCAGAGCGGCCAGCAGCTCTCGGGCGGGCAGCAGCAGCGCCTGTGCATCGCCCGCGCGATCGCGGTGCGGCCCGAGGTGCTGCTGCTGGACGAGCCGGCCTCGGCGCTCGACCCCATCTCCACGCTGCGCATCGAGGAGCTCATCCACGAGCTCAAGAGCGACTACACCATCGTCATCGTCACCCACAACATGCAGCAGGCGGCGCGGGTGTCGGACTACACGGCCTTCCTCTACATGGGCCGGCTGGTGGAGTACTCGGACACGAGCACGATCTTCACCAATCCGCGCCGCAGGGAGACCGAGGACTACATCACGGGCCGCTACGGCTGAGCGGACGGCGGGAGAGACCGGCATGGGCGAGGAGCGTATCGGCATCGGGCACCACATCTCCCAGCAGTTCAACGCCGAGCTGGAGGAGGTGCGCAACCGGGTGCTGCGCATGGGCGGGCTGGTGGAGCAGCAGCTCGCCGACGCGGTGCGCGCCCTGGTGGAGGGCGACGCCTCGCTCGGGCAGCTCGTGGTCACCGGCGACTACAAGGTCAACGCCGAGGAGGTGGCGATCGACGAGGAGTGCATCCAGATCCTCGCCCGCCGCCAGCCGGCGGCGAGCGACCTGCGGCTGGTGATCACGGTCATCAAGACCATCACCGACCTCGAGCGCATCGGCGACGAGGCCGAGCGCATCGGGCGCATGGCCGTGCACCTGGCCAGCGGCGAAGGCACCAGCAAGCCCTTCGCGCACATCGAGTACCTGGGCGAGCACGTGCGGCGCATGGTGCACGGGGCGCTCGACGCCTTCGCGCGCATGGACGCCGAGGCGGCGGTGGAGGTGTGGCGCGAGGACCGCAAGGTCGACAAGGAGTACGAGGCCATCATCCGCCAGCTCATCACCTTCATGATGGAGGACCCGCGCTCCATTCCGCGCGCGCTGGACGTCATGTGGTCCGCGCGTGCGCTGGAGCGCATCGGCGACCGCGCGCGCAACATCTGCGAGTACGTGATCTACCTGGTGCACGGCAAGAACGTGCGCCACACGAGCCTCGAACAGATGGAGAGGGAGGTGCGCGGAGAGTAGCCGCGTGAGGCGGAAGGCATGGGGCGCGCGGCTCGCGTCTCCCGTCCCCCGCCACCCATCTCGGTTCCTTACATGCGCCTCAGCACGCGGTCCAGGGCTGCGGTGGGCAGGACCCGCCGCAGGAAGGCGAGCGCGTAGGTGGGCGGCGTGACGTAGTAGCGTGCCCGCGGCCGGCGCGCCTCGAGGGCGCGCACGATGCGCGCCGCGCAGGCCTCGGCCGTGGCGGTGAAGGGCACCACCGCGCCCTCCTGCGAGAGCTTTGCCTCCAGGCGTGCGTAGCGTTCCCTGTGGCGGCTCGAGGCGGGCTCGATCCAGTGCCGGAACTGGGCGAGCGCGTTGGCGCGAAAGCGCGTCAGCACCGGCCCCGGCTCGACCAGCACCACGTGGATGCCCGTGTCGGCGAGCTCCTGGCGCAGCACGTCGCTCAGCCCCTCGAGGGCGAACTTGCTCGCCACGTAGGCGCCGCGCCAGGGCATGGCGACCAGCCCCAGCACCGAGCTGACCTGCACGATGCGCCCGCTGCCGCGCGCGATCATGGCCGGCAGCAGGCGGCGGGTGAGGTCGTGCCAGCCGAGGAGGTTCACCTCGAGCTGGTGGCGCAGCGCCGCGCGGCTCAGGTCCTCCACCGCGCCGGGAATGGCGCACGCGGCGTTGTTCACCAGCGCGTCCGGCGCACCGCCCAGGCGCGCGAGCGCGGCCTCGGCGCAGGCGGCGACGCTCGCCTCGTCGGCGAGCTCGAGCGCGAGCGGCTCCAGGCCCTCGGCCTCGAGGCGGGCGCGGTCCTCGTCGCGCCGCGCCGTGGCGAGCACGCGCCAGCCGCGCCGGGCCAGCGCCTGCGCGGCCGCCAGCCCGATCCCGGAGGAGCAGCCCGTGACCAGGGCCGACGGCATCGCGCGCTCAGTGCGGGTGGTTCGGGGTCGCCCGCCGCCCCCGCGGCTCGGGCGTGTACTCCACGCTCGGCAGGCCGCGCACCGGCTGCGGGTACAGCGACATCAGCTCGAGGATGTCCTCGGGCATCTCGGTCGTGACGTTGAGGCCGAGCTCGCGGGCCTCCTGCGCGGTGATGGGGTAGTCGTGCGTCCAGGTGCCCTCGGCGAGCTTGGCGGCCACGGCCTTGACCTGCTCCGGCGGCATACGGCCGGCAAGGAGCTCCTCGGCCGCCTTGCGCACCTGCTCGATCGCCTTGCGGCCCACGTCTGCCAGCACCAGCGTGCGGTCGTCGATCTCGGCCACCGGCTTCTGCTCGACGACCTTGACGAGCGATGCGGCCGGCAGCTCGCCGAGCTGTGGGTCGATGGGGCCGAGCACGGCGTAGGGCGACATCACGATCTCGTCGGCGGCGAGCGCGATGAGGGTGCCGCCCGACATGGCGTAGTGGGGGACGAAGACCGTGACCTTGCCCGGGTGCTCCTTGATGGCGCGCGCGATCTGAAGCGCCGCCAGCACCAGCCCGCCCGGCGTGTGCAGCACGAGGTCGATCGGCATGTCGCGGTCGGTCATCTGGATCGCGCGCAGGACCGCCTCGGAGTCCTGTATGTCGATGTAGCGCACCAGCGGGAAGCCGAGCAGCCGCATCGTCTCCTGCCGGTGCACCAGCAGGATGAGGCGCGAGTTGCGCCGGTTCTCGATGCGCTGGATCTTGCGCTGGCGCGCCGCGTCCAGCATGCGCTGCTGGATCACCGGCTGCAGCGCCGTCAGGATGAAGAACAACCAGAACAGGTCCATCACGGTCATGGTCGGACTCCTCAGCGCAGGCGGCCGTCCGGCCCGTGGCCGAGCCAGCCCTCGTCGGGATAATAGCGGCGCAGCCGCCGCCGCACGAGCAGCAGCCGCACGAGCAGCAGGCCGGCGACGAAGCCCCCGATGTGCGCCCACCAGGCCACGCCCCCGCCCTCCTTCGGTGCGATCAGGTCCCAGGTGCCGTAGAGGAACTGCAGCCAGAACCAGAAGGCGGTGTAGACCAGCGCGGGCAGCTCGAAGAAGAAGGGCACGAACAGGATCGGCACCACGAAGACGATGCGCGCGAGCGGGAACAGCACGGTGTAGGCCCCGAGCACGCCCGAGATCGCCCCCGAGGCGCCGAGCGCCGGGATGGTCGAGGTGGGGTTTGTCGCGAAATGCATCAGGGAGGCGGCGAGCCCGCTCGCGAAGTAGAGCACCAGGAAGCGCAGGCGCCCGAGCCGGTCCTCGACCGCGCCGCCGAAGATCCACAGCGTCCACATGTTGCCAAGGATGTGCGCGAAGCCCCCGTGCAGGAACATGTTGGTCAGGAAGGGCAGGGGGTTGTCGGGCGAAAGCCCGTTGGCCCGCGCCCACAGCGGGTCGGTGTAACGCGCCGGCACGAGCCCGAAATGGAAGGCGATCCACTCGTTGACGGGCTGCGGCAGCAGGAGCTGCAGGGCGAAGACGGCGACGTTGGCCCCGACGAGGCTCCACACCACCACGGGGGGATTGCGGCGCGGGACGGTGTCGTGGACGGGCAGCAAGGGGCTTGCTCCTCGGCCGGTGCCGGCGCCGTAGCGTGCGGGCGCGCGGGCGCCGCGTCAAGTCGGTGGCCAGGTGTCAGATTTCAGGTTTCGGATATCAGGGGGGACAGATATCGGGAGACAGCCTGCGGCGCGCCGTCCGTCGCCAGCCGCGGGAGCGGCGCTCCCGGCGCGAGAGTCAGCCAGGAGGGCACGCACCGGCACGGGCGATCATCTCGCGGTCCCAGGTGACCAGGCGCGCGCCATGGAGACGAGCTACCGCGAGGTATACGGCATCGGCTGCGCGCAGCGCATGCCGGCATCCCACGCGAATCGCGAGCCGCAGACAGCGGCCATCCAGGGGCTGAAGGGCCAGCCCCGGGTAGGCGGCGAGCAGCGCCGCGGCGCGCTCGCCCGCCTTGGCGTGACCGGTGCGCCGCGCGACGGCACACGCCACCTCGGCCAGGACGAGCTCCGGCGCCCATACCGCCCGCTCGTCCTCGGCGAGACGGGCGAGGAAAAGGGTGCTCTCGTCGTGGAAGGCGTCCCCGGGATCGTAGGCGGAGACCCAGACGCTCGCGTCAACGACGAGCGCGCCAGTCGTTCCCTTCGAGCCGGCCACGGTCCCTGTGCACGATCTCCCTGGCGCTCGGGCCTTCGCCGGCCCCACGGCAGGCAGCGCGGCCCTGGCGCATCCAGCGTTCCAGCCAATCCCTGCGGGATCCCTTACGGGCAGAGCCCGGCGGCGCCGGCTCCTCGGCCAGCCATCGCCGATAGAGCTCTATGGTGAGCGCGCGAAGGCCGCGGCGGCGGCGCGACGCCGCTGCCTTGATCCGCCGGTAGAGCCCGTCCGGGATGTCGAGTGTCGTCTTCATCGCCTACGCCATGGTATCGCATTCGGGCGCGGCGGGTCAGGCGAGGAGGGCGGCGAGGACGCCGGCGAGGAAGATGCCGTCGAAGGTGCCTGCGCCGCCGATGGAGGCCATGGGCGTGCCGAGGCGGCGGATGTCGCGAAGGTGCAGCAGGTCGGCGCCGACGAGCACCCCGAGGGTGCCGGCGACGTAGGCGATGGGGGCGCTGTGGGTGTCGCCGACGGCGAGGGCGGCGAGCGCGGCGGTGAGGGGGGCGAGCAGCGCCGGCATGGCGATGCCGAGCCCCGGCACCGGGCGGCTCGCCGCATAGGCGACGGCGACGACGATGGCCGTGGCAAGGAAGGTGCGGTCCAGCGGCAGGCCGCGGCTCGCGAGCAGGTAGAGCGAGAACAGCACCGGGATGATGCAGCCGCCGACGTTGACGGCGATCACGGTGCGCCCGGCGTAGGGGCGACGCACCCGCAGCAACCCCCAGCCGCCGGGAGCCGGGAGGGGATCGGGTGGGGGCTCGCTGCGCACCGTGGCCACCGGGATGTCCATGGCCGAGCCCGCCAGCGAGGCGAACAGCAGCAGGAAACCGGCGGCGGGCGAGAGCCCCAGCTTGTCGAAGGCGAGCGTGAGGATGCCGACCTGCACGAAGGCGAGCAGGAAGCCCAGCAGGAAGACGAACAGCAGCAGGTGCAGGGGCGAGAAGGGCACGGCTCAGGCGCCCTCCAGCCGCAGGAGGCCGGCGACGGCGGCCGCGAGCGGCGCGGCGACGCTGACAGCGTTCGTCGGGTGCGGCACCGTGTCGGCGCTCCACAGCTCGCTGACGCCGGCCGCGCGCAGCCGCCCCACGGCGTCGCCCACGAACAGCGCATGCGTGACGGCGGCGCACACCTCGGTGGCGCCGGCGGCGCGCGCCGCGCGCGCGGCGGCCGCGAGGGTGGCGCCCGTGCTGGCGACGTCGTCGAGGAGGCACACGCAGCGGCCGCGGCAGCGCGCGGGGTCGTCGAGCACCACCTCCACCTCCCGGTCGCCGCGGCGCTCCTTGTGCGCCGTCGCCCATTCGAGGCCGGCGGCCTCGGCGCCGGCGCGCACCCAGGCCGCGGCCTCCGCGTCGGGGGCGAGCAGCAGCGCCCCCGGGCGCGCGGCCGCGACGTGGCGCGCGAGCAGCGGCGCCGCGCTCACCGCCACGGCCTCGGGCACCGGCACGGCCTCCTGGAGGCGGCGCGTGCGGTGCAGGTGGGGGTCCACGGTCACGAGCGCGTCGCACAGGCGCGCCAGGAAGCGGCCGACGATGCGCTGGCTGACGGCCTCGCCCGGCTGGAAGGCGCGGTCCTGGCGCATGTAGCAGAGGTAGGGCGCCACCAGCACGATGCGGTGCGCGCCGAGCTCGCGCGCCGTCTCGGCCGCGAGCATGAGGGCGACGAGGCGCGCGTCGGGGTCATCGAGGCGCTGCACCAGCGCGATCTCGGGAGGCAGCGCCGCGGGCAGGCGCACGCGCCGCTCGCCGTCCGGGAAGCGGTGCACGGAGACGGCCTCAAGCGGGAGCGACAGCCGCGAGGCGATGCGCCCGGCGAGCGCGCGCGCCTCGGGGAAGGCCAAGATCCAAGGTTGCGGGCCGAAACTCTGACCAATCCGCTGCGCGGATTGGTCAGCGCTGAGGTGCTTCGCGGTCATTTTGATTTTCTTGCATCGTCATGCACCTCCGTGTGCATGGATTTTCCCGCGGCCGTCCCTGGCCGCGCGGGAGCCCTGAAAGACCTGGCTCTTTCAGGGCTCCCGAGCTCATTCGGGCACCCAGGGCGAGGGGATCTCGCCGGGCTCGCCGATGCGGTAGCCGCTGTCGCGCTCGGCGAGCGCGCGCGCGAAGCCGAGCTCGGCCGGCACCTCGGCGTGGATGCGGTAGAGCGGCTCGCCGCGCCGCACGGGCTCGCCGAGCTTGCGCAGCAGGTCGACCCCGGCACCCTTGGACATGGGCGCACCCGCGAGGCGCGCGATGCGCGCCATGCGGTGGCAGTCGATGGCCGTCACCACGCCGTCGCCCGGGGATGTCACCTCGTGCACGAGGGGGCCCGGCGCCGGGCGCTCGCGCTGCGGGCCCTGCGCGGCGACGATCGCCTCCATGCGCGCGAGCGCGCGCCCGGAGTCGAGGATGTCGCGCGCGATGGCATAGCCCTGGCCGCCGCGCACGTCGGGGTCGAACTCGATGATGCGCCCGGCGAGCCGCAGCGACTTCTCGCGCAGATCGGCGGGCGCGCCGGGATCGTTCTGCAGGACCTCCATGACGTCGCGCGCCTCCAGGACCGGGCCGATGCCGCGGCCCACGGGCTGGCGCCCGTCGGTGATCACGACCTCGAGGTGCAGGCCGACGCGGTCGCCCACGTACTCGAAGAGCTTGCGCAGGGCGAGCGCCTGGCGCATGGAGCGCACCTTGGCGGTGGGACCGACGGGCACGTCCACGAGCAGGTGGCTGGAGCCCGCGGCGAGCTTCTTCGACAGGATGGAGGCCACCATCTGCCCCGGCGAGTCGAGGGCGAGCGGGCGCTCGACGGCGATCAGGATGTCGTCCATGGGGGCGAGGCGCGCCGTCCCGCCCCACGCGAGGCAGCCGCGCAGGCGGTGGACGATCTCGCGCATCTCGGCCGGGTCGAGCTCGACGCGCGCCAGCACCTCCATCGTGTCCGCCGTGCCCGCGGGCGAGGTGATGGCGCGGCTCGAGGTCTTGGGGATGCACATGCCGTGGGCGGCGACGATGGGCACGACGATCATCGAGGTGCGGTTGCCCGGGATGCCGCCGATGCAGTGCTTGTCGGCCACCACGGGCTCGTCCCAGGCGAGGCGCTCGCCGGTCTCGAGCATGGCGCGCGTGAGCGCCAGCACCTCGTCGCGGTCGAGCCCGGCCTGCGCGCAGGCGACGACGAAGGCGGCGAGCTCGATCTTGGAGTAGCGGTGCTCGACGACGTCGCGGGCGATAGCGCGCAGCTCCGCGAGCGAGAGGCGGTCGCCGGCCATCTTGCGCCGCACCGCCTCCATGGAGGCCGGCGGCTGGGCGTGGCGCACGCGCACGGGCGTTCCCTCCGGCGCGCCGAGCTGGTCGAAGGCCTGCTCGGCGAGCCCCAGGGCCCCCGGCGGGCAGACGGCCTCGTCGTCCACCACGTTGAGCACCGCGAGGATTCGGCGGCCGCCGTTCCCCTCGGCCAGCTCGATCTCGACCTTGGCGAGGGCCTGGAAGCCCTCGGCGCGGTAGACGGGGCAGTCGCGGTGCAGGTAGGCGACGTTCTCGCGGTAGGTGTCGATGGCCACGCGCCGCAGGGGCAGCATGGCCTCGGGGACCGGGCTGGGGGCGGCGGCCATGGCGCCCCTTATACCACCGCGCCGGCCGCCGGGACAGGCGCCGGCACCCCGGGTATAATTTTCAGGAAGCTCCGAAAAATCCGGATTTTTCGGAGCTTCCCCGCGGCCAGGGACGGCCGCGGGACGGCCCATGCGCATGGACGCGCATGGCGATACGAGAAACAGCAGATTGGTCGCGAAGCACCTCAACGGATCAATCCGCGTAGCGGATTGATCAGGGCTTCGCAAGCACTTGAAGCGGCGCCGGTTCCGCCCCATCTGGGGCGGGAACGGCTTGCTGCGTGTCCGGATCGCGAGGAGGTGAGCCAATGCCGATCTACGAGTACCGCTGCAAGGCCTGCGGGCATGAGCTCGAGGCCATGCAGAAGATGAGCGACCCGCCGCTGACCGAGTGCCCGGAGTGCGGCGAGGAGGCGCTCTCCAAGCTGGTCTCGGCCGCCGGCTTCCGGCTCAAGGGTAGCGGCTGGTACGAGACCGACTTCAAGAGCGGCAAGCGCCGCAACCTCGCCGGCGAGCGGGAGGAGAAGAAGGAGGACAAGAAGGCCTCCGAGCCCGCCTGCGGCGCCGGCGCCTGCCCCGCCTGCGCCGACTGAGCCGGGCGTGCTGGGCCTCCTGCGCCGTTACCTGATCGCGGGGCTCCTGGTCTGGGTCCCGCTCGGCGTGACGGCGCTGGTGGTCAAGGCGCTCGTCGACCTCATGGACCGCACCCTGCTGCTGCTGCCGCCGCAGTGGCGGCCGGAGGCGGTGCTCGGCTTCTCGGTCCCGGGCCTGGGGCTGGTGCTCGCCTTCGTGGTGGTCCTCGCCACGGGGGCGCTCGCGGCCAACTTCCTCGGCCGCCGCCTGGTGGCGGGCGGCGAGGCGCTGCTGCGGCGCGTGCCCGTGGTGCGCTCGGTCTACGGCGCGGTCAAGCAGGTCGCCGAGACGCTCTTCTCGGCGCGCGGCGACTCCTTCCGCAAGGTGCTGCTGGTGGAGTACCCGCGCAGGGGCTGCTGGACGCTCGCCTTCCAGACCGCCTCCGCCAGCCCCGCCGTGGAGGGGGCGGCCGGCCGGCCCCTGGTGAGCGTCTTCGTCCCCACCACGCCCAACCCCACCTCGGGCTTTTTTCTGATGCTGCCGCGCGAGGAGGTGGTCGAGCTCGACATGAGCGTGGACGAGGGCCTGCGCCTGCTGCTCTCGATGGGAGTGGTGCAGCCCGGGCGCGAGGTGGCCGCCCGCCCGCGGCTCCGCTAAGATTCGCCGCTCCCGAGGCGACGAGCGGCGTCCACGAAGATGCGCACACACGGCTGCGGCGAGCTGCGCGAGCGCCACATCGGCGAGACCGTCACGCTGTGCGGCTGGGCGCAGCGCCGCCGCGACCACGGCGGGGTGATCTTCATCGACCTGCGCGACCGCAGCGGCGTCGTGCAGCTCGTCTTCGACCCGGACGCGCGCGAGAGCTTCGCCGTCGCCGAGCGCGTGCGCACCGAGTACGTGCTGCGCGTGAGTGGGCGCGTGCGCCGCCGCCCCGAGGGGACCGAGAACCCCAGGCTGCCCACGGGCGCGGTCGAGGTGGTGGGCGAGACGCTCGAGATCCTCAACCGCGCCGAGCCGCTGCCCTTCCAGCTCGACGAGGAGGACGTGGGCGAGGAGGTGCGGCTGCGCTACCGCTACCTGGACCTGCGCCGCGAGGCCATGCGCGAGCGCCTGCTGCTGCGCGCGCGCGTGACGGGCACGCTGCGCCGCTTCCTCGACGAGCGCGGCTTCGTCGACGTCGAGACCCCGATCCTCACCCGTGCCACGCCCGAGGGCGCGCGCGACTATCTCGTGCCGAGCCGCGTGCACCCCGGCAGCTTCTACGCGCTGCCGCAGTCGCCGCAGCTCTTCAAGCAGATCCTCATGATCGGGGGGCTGGAGCGCTACTACCAGATCGCGCGCTGCTTCCGCGACGAGGACCTGCGCGCCGACCGCCAGCCCGAGTTCACGCAGCTCGACATGGAGATGTCCTTCGTGGACGAGGACGACGTCATGGGGCTGGTGGAGGACATGTTCCGCGCGCTCTTCGACCGGGTGCTGGACGTGGCGCTGCCGGATCCCTTCCCGCGCATGTCCTACGCCGAGGCCATGGAGCGCTACGGCACCGACCGACCGGACCTGCGCATCCCGCTCGAGCTGGTCGAGATCGCCGACCTCGTGCGCGAGTCCGGGTTCAAGGTCTTCGCCGGGCCCGCGCAGGACCCGGCCGGGCGCGTGGCGGTGCTGCGCCTGCCGGGAGGGGCGGAGCTCACCCGCAAGGAGATCGACGGCTACACCGAATTCGTCGGGCGCCACGGGGCCAAGGGGCTCGCCTGGATCAAGGTGCAGGACCCGGCGCGCGGCCGCGAGGGGCTGCAGTCGCCCATCGTCAAGTTCCTCGACGACGCCGCGCTCGCCGGCATCCTCGCGCGCACCGGGGCGGCGGCCGGCGACATCCTGTTCTTCGGCGCCGATCGCGCCGAGGTGGTCAACGAGGCGCTCGGGGCGCTGCGCGTGCGCCTCGGCCACGACCGCGGGCTGGTGCGCGAGGGTTGGCGGCCGCTGTGGGTGGTCGACTTTCCCATGTTCGAGTGGGACGCGGACGAGCGCCGCTGGGTGGCGCTGCACCACCCCTTCACCGCTCCGCGCGTGGACGATCCGGCGCGGCTCGCCGACAGCCCCGCGAGCGTGCGCTCGCGCGCCTACGACCTCGTGCTCAACGGCACCGAGGTCGGCGGCGGCTCCATCCGCATCCACCGCCCCGAGATGCAGGAGGCGGTCTTCGCCCTGCTCGGCATCGGCCCCGAGGAGGCGCGCGAGAAGTTCGGCTTCCTGCTCGACGCGCTGCGCTACGGGGCGCCGCCGCACGGCGGCATCGCCTTCGGCCTCGACCGGCTGGTGATGCTCATGTGCGGGGCGCGCTCCATCCGCGAGGTCATCGCCTTCCCGAAGACCCAGACGGCGGTGTGCCCGCTGACGCGGGCGCCGGCGCCGGTGAGCGAGCTGCAGCTGCGCGAGCTCAACCTGCGGCTGCGGCGCGTGCCCTGAGGCCGTGGCGCCGGGTCGCTGGAAGCGCCCGGTCTCGGTGCTGGTGGTGGTGCTGGGCGGGGGCGGGCGCGTGCTGGTGCTGGAGCGGCGCGCGCCGCCGGGCTGGCGCCAGTCCGTGACGGGCGCGCTCGCCGAGGGCGAGACCCCGCGCGAGGCGGCGCGGCGCGAGCTCGCCGAGGAGACGGGGCTCGAGGCCGAGCCCGAGCCCCTGGGGCTGGTGGCGCGCTACCCGATCCACCCGGCCTGGCGGGGGCGCTACGCCCCGGACGTGCGCGAGAACGAGGAGCAGGCCTTCGTCGCGCGCGTGGCCGGCACGCCGGCGCCGCGCCTGGGGCCGGAGCACGTCGGCTGGGCGTGGCTGCCGGCGGCGGAGGCCGCCGCCGTGGTGAGCTCGCCCACCGACGCCGCGGCGATCCGCCGCGCGGCGGGGCTCGACAAAACCGAGCAAAACAGTCAGAATTAGCGAACGCAACTCCATGGAGGAAAAGGTGGGCCGCGGGCCCGCGGCACCGATGGCAGCCAGTCCGCTCGCGATCCAGTCCTACGCCCTGCTCGACGACGCCGAGTGCGAGGCGCGCATCGTCGCCGCCAAGGAGAAGCTCGGCGACGAGCTCGTCATCCTCGGCCACCACTACCAGCGCGAGGAGGTCTTCCGCCACGCCGACCGCACGGGCGACTCGCTCAAGCTCTCGCGCCAGGCGGCCGCCTCCGGCGCGCGCTACATCGTCTTCTGCGGCGTCCACTTCATGGCCGAGGTCGCCGACATCCTCTCGGGACCGGGCCAGGTGTCCATCCTGCCGGACCTGGCCGCCGGCTGCTCCATGGCCGACATGGCGGTGCTGTCGAAGGTCGAGCGCGCCTGGCGCGAGCTCACGGAGGTGCTTGGCGATGCCGACGCCGCCGTCACCCCCGTCACCTACATCAACTCCGCCGCCGACCTGAAGGCCTTCTGCGGGCGCCACGGCGGCATCGTCTGCACGTCGAGCAACGCCGCGCGCGTGCTCGAGTGGGCCTTCGCCCGCCGCGACAAGGTGCTGTTCTTCCCGGACCAGCACCTGGGCCGCAACACGGGCTGGTCCATGGGCATCCCGCTCGAGGAGATGGCGGTCTGGGACTACGACCGGCCCTACGGCGGGCTGACGCCGGAGCAGATCCGCCGCGCGCGCATCCTGCTGTGGAAGGGCTTCTGCTCGGTGCACCAGATGTTCCGGCCGGAGCACATCGACGCCTTCAAGGCGCGCTACCCGGAGGCGAAGGTGGTCTCGCACCCGGAGTGCAGCTTCGAGGTCTGCCGCAAGTCCGACGCGGTGGGCTCGACCGAGTTCATCATCCGCACCGTGGCCGAGAGCCCGCCCGGCACGCGCTGGCTGGTGGGCACCGAGCTGAACCTGGTCAACCGCCTGCACGAGCGCCACAAGGCCGAGGGCAAGAACGTGCACTTCATGGCGCCCACGGTGTGCATGTGCTCGACCATGTTCCGCATCGACCCGCAGCACCTCGCCTGGACGCTGGACAACCTGGTCGAGGGGCGGGTGGTCAACCGCATCCGCGTGCCGGACGAGGTGGCCGCCCAGGCGCGCGAGGCGCTCGACCGCATGCTGGAGGTCTCGCCGTAGGCGGTGGGCGGTGTGCGGTGCACGGTGGACGGCCTCGTCGAGGCGGGGCGGGCTCGTCGCGGATGGGGCTGAGCCGGGGCATCCGCCCGGCATAGGAAGCCGGATCCCGTGCCCGCCACGGTCGGCCGCTCCCAGGAGGCCAAGTCCGGCGCCGCCGTCGTCCTGATCCACGGCTTCTGGCTCAATCCGGCCTGGATGGCGCCGCTCGGCCGGCGGCTCGCCCGCCACGGGCTGGAGCCCTGGCACCACCGCTACGCCACCACCCGGCGCGGGCCCGAGGCGGCCGCCGCGGGGCTCGCCGCCTGCGTGGCGGCGCTGCGCGCGCGCGGCCGCGCGCCGGTCCACCTCGTCGGCCACAGCCTCGGCGGGCTGGTGGCGGTCGCCGCCCTGCGCGCGGGCCTCGACCTCGCCGGCGGGCGCGCCGTGCTCCTCGGCACGCCCGCGCAGGGCAGCGGTGTCGCCCGCCACCTCCGCCGCCGCGGGCTCGGCTGGCTCATGGGGGCGATGGCGGAGGCGCTCGCAGCCGGCATCCCCCGCCACGAGGGGCCCGTGGAGGTGGGCGTGATCGCGGGCACCCTCGACCTCGGCGCGGGCCGGCTCCTCGGGGGCTACGACGGGCCCGGCGACGGCACCGTGGCGCTCGCCGAGACCCGTCTCGAGGGCGCCGCAGGCGAGGTGGCGCTGCGCGCGAGCCACCTGGGGCTGCTGTTCTCGCCGCGCGTGGCCGAGGCCGTCGCCGCCTTCCTCGCGCGCGGGCGCTTCCCCGCGGCCTAGCCGGGCCGCCCGCGCGCCGGTGTACACTATCGCGCCGCGAAACAGAGGCTTGGAAACGAACCGGGACGATGGCAGGTCACAGCAAGTGGGCGAACATCCAGCACCGCAAGAGCGCGCAGGACGCCAAGCGCGGCAAGCTCTTCACCAAGCTCATCCGTGAGATCACGGTGGCGGCGCGCCTCGGCGGGCCGGACCCCGAGGCCAACCCGCGCCTGCGGCTCGCGATCGACCGCGCCCAGGACGCGAACATGCCCAAGGAGAACATCGAGCGCGCCATCAAGCGCGGCAGCGGCGCCCAGGACGGCGCCGCCCTCGAGGAGGTGCGCTACGAGGGCTACGGGCCGGGGGGCGTGGCGGTCATGGTCGACTGCCTCACGGACAACCGCAAGCGCACCGTCGCCGACGTGCGCCACGTCTTCAGCAAGTGCGGGGGCAACCTCGGCACCGACGGGTCCGTCGCCTATCTCTTCCGCAAGCAGGGCGTGATCGGCTTCCCGGCCGGCAGCGACGAGGACCGCATCATGGAAGTGGCGCTCGAGGCCGGCGCCGAGGACGTGGTCACCGACGAGGAGGGCGCGATCGAGGTCCTCACCGCGCCCGAGGACTTCGTGCGCGTGCGCGAGGCCATGAAGGCGGCGGGCCTCGAGCCCGAGCACGCCGAGGTCACCATGCGCGCGAGCACGAGCACGCGGCTGGACGAGGAGGACGCCCGCCGCATGGTGAAGCTCCTCGAGATGCTCGAGGACCTCGACGACGTCCAGCGCGTCTACTCCAACGCCGACATCTCCGAGGAGGTCCTCGAGAAGCTGTGAGCCCGCCTGCGGCGGGAGAGACGAGAGACGTGGGTCGGGAGGCGAGGGGCGGTGCGCGCTCCGCGCGCCGCTTGTCGGTTTTTCCCGCCTCCCCGGTCGGGGCCGGAAGCCTCTCCCGCAGTCGTAGAGTGGCGGGAGGCGAGAGGCGGGAGGCGAGGGTTGGTGCGCCCTTCGGGCGCGGCCGATTGGTCTTTCCCGTCTCCCGTCACCCGTCTCCCGCAACCCGTCTCCCGTAACCTCGCACTGTGGACCGCATCCCGCAAACTGTTTACTGTTCCCCGCATGACCCGCATCCTCGGCATCGACCCCGGCTCGCGCGCGACGGGCTACGGGATCGTCGACGCCGACGGCCCCGCGGTGGCGCACGTGGCGAGCGGCGTGATCCGCCCCGCCGGGGCGAGCCTGCCGCGGCGCGTGGCGGCGATCTTCCGCGCGCTGGGCGAGGTCGTCGCCGAGCACGCCCCGGAGGAGGCGGCGGTGGAGGCCGTCTTCGTGCACCGCAACGCCGAGGCGGCCCTGAAGCTCGGGCAGGCGCGCGGGGCGGCGCTGTGCGCGCTGCTCGAGGCGGGGCTGGAGGTCGCCGAGTACAACCCGCGCGAGGTCAAGCTGGCGCTCGTCGGCAACGGCGCCGCCGCCAAGGCGCAGGTGCAGCACATGGTGCGTACGCTCCTTGCCCTCGAGCGCGCGCCCGAGGCCGACGCCGCCGACGCCCTCGCGCTCGCCATCTGCCACCACCACACGCGCGCCACGCTCGCGCGCCTGCCGGCGGGCGCGCGCCGGGGGCGGCGCCGCGGGAGGGGCTGGCGGTGATCGGGCGCCTGCGCGGCGTGGTCGCCGAGAAGCGCCCGCCCTTCCTGCTGCTCGACGTGGGCGGCGTGGGCTACGAGCTCGAGGCGCCCATGTCCACCTTCTACCGTCTGCCCCCCGTCGGGGGCGAGGCGGTGCTGCTCACCCACCTCGTGGTACGCGACGACGCCCAGCAGCTCTTCGGCTTCGCCACCGCCGCCGAGCGCGACCTTTTCCGCGCGCTCATCCGCGTGAGCGGCGTCGGCGCCAAGATGGCGCTCGCCATCCTCTCCGGGATCAGCGCCGAGGCCTTCGCACGCTGCGTGCACGAGGGCGACAGCGCCGCGCTGGTGCGCCTGCCGGGCATCGGACGCAAGACCGCCGAGCGCCTCATCGTCGAGATGCGCGACCGCATCGCCCCGCCCGGCGAGGCGGGGGAGGGCGCGGGCGGGGAAGCGCCTGCCGCCGCCCCCGGCGATCCCGTGGCCGACGCCGTGAGCGCCCTCGTGGCCCTGGGCTACCGGCCGGCCGAGGCGAGCCGCATGGTGGACGCCGTCGAGACCGACGGGCGCTCCAGCGAGGAGATCATCCGCCTCGCCCTCCAGGCCGCCCTGCGCCGCTGAAGCCGCACAGCGGAGTCGCCGCCCATGCGATCGCCGAGGGGGCGGTGCTGGTGACGGGCAACGGGCGGCATTTCGGGCGCGTCGGCGCCCCGCTTACGACCGAGACCTGGTAGGCGCACGCGCGCGGCGCCTTCGGCTACACTTGGCGCCATGCCCGAGCGCGTCATCGCCCCCCAGGCCACGGCCGAGGACGAGGCCCTCGAGCGCAGCGTGCGCCCGCGGCGCCTCGACGAGTACATCGGCCAGGGGGCGGTGCGCGAGCAGATGTCGATCTTCATCCAGGCGGCGCGCGCCCGCGGCGAGGCGCTCGACCACGTGCTGCTCTTCGGCCCGCCGGGCCTCGGCAAGACCACGCTCGCGCACGTGATCGCCAACGAGCTCGGCGTCGGCCTGCGCCACACCTCGGGGCCGGTGCTCGAGCGCCCGGGCGACCTGGTGGCGCTGCTCACCAACCTCGAGCCGCGCGACGTGCTCTTCGTCGACGAGATCCATCGCCTCAGCCCCGTGGTCGAGGAGGTGCTGTATCCGGCGATGGAGGACTTCCAGGTCGACATCGTCATCGGCGAGGGGCCGGCGGCGCGCTCGATCCGCCTGGATCTCCCCCCCTTCACGCTGGTGGGGGCCACCACGCGCGCGGGGCTCCTCACCTCGCCCCTGCGCGACCGTTTCGGCATCGTCCAGCGCCTCGACTACTACGACGTCGAGGAGCTGACGCGCATCGTCGCGCGCGCGGCGGGCATCCTCGGCGTGGCGGTGGAGCCCGACGGCGCACGCGAGATCGCGCGCCGCGCGCGCGGCACGCCGCGGGTGGCCAACCGCCTGCTGCGGCGCGTGCGCGACTACGCCGAGGTGCGCGCCGAGGGGCGCATCACGGCCGAGGTCGCCGACGCGGCGCTGCGCATGCTGGCGGTGGACGAGCGCGGCTTCGATCCCCTCGACCGGCGGCTGCTGCGCACCATCATCGAGCACTTCGACGGGGGCCCGGTCGGCATCGACAGCCTCGCCGCCGCCGTGGGCGAGGCGCGCGACACCATCGAGGACGTGCTCGAGCCCTACCTCATCCAGCAGGGCTTCCTCGCCCGCACGCCGCGCGGGCGCGTCGCCACCCGCCGCGCCTACGAGCACCTGCGGCTTCCGCCCCCGCCGCGCGCGGAGGCGCCGCCGGACCTCTTCGCCTGAGCGGCGGGGGCGCAGGGAGGCGTCATGGGCATCCTGCGGCCGCGCTCCATCCCGGTGCTGCTCGGCGTCGGCTTCGCCGCCGTCGGCGTGCCGCTCATGGCCGCGCTCGGGCTCGCCGCCTACCAGGTGGGCGAGCTCGCCCACCAGAGCCGCGCCGCGGTGCACCAGGCGGTGCGCGTGGTGCAGGGCAGCCGCCTGCTGCGCGAGGAGCTGACCAGCATGGAGCGCGCCGCGCGCCAGCACCGGGTGCTCGGCGACCCGGCCCTGCTGGCGGCCTACCGCGAGGCGCGCGCGCGCCTGCGCGAGGCGGCCGACGGGCTCGCGCGCGCGCTGCCGGCCGCAGAGCGCGAGCGCCTGCTCGGCCCGCTGCTCGCCGAGGAGGCGGCGCTGTCGCGCGCGGTGCTGGCCGGCGGACCCGGCCCGGACGAGGCCGCGCTCGCGCGCCGCTTCGCCGACCTGCACGCGCGCGCCGCCGCCCTGCTCGAGGCCGGCCATCGCCTCGTCGACCGCGAGACCGCGGCCCTCACGGCCGCCGCCGAGGACACGCGCCGGCTGCTGTTCCTGCTCGCCGTCTCGCTGGTGCCGCTCTCGCTCGCCTCGGCGGGGCTCTTCGGCTGGCTGATCCTGCGCCCCCTGCGCGCCCTCGAGCGTGCCATCCACCGCCTGGGCGAGGGGGGCTTCGAGGCGCCGGTGGCCGTCGAGGGCCCCGAGGACATCCGCCGCCTCGGCGAGCGCCTCGAGTGGCTGCGCCGCCGCCAGCTCGAGCTCGAGGCCGCCAAGGCGCGCTTCCTCGGCCACCTCTCGCACGAGCTCAAGACGCCGCTCGCCACCGTGCGCGAGGCGGGCGAGCTGCTGCACGACGAGGTGGTGGGGCCGCTCAACCCGCGCCAGGCCGAGATCGTCGAGATCCTGCGCGCGAGTTCGCGCGAGCTGCAGCGCGCGATCGAGAACCTCCTCGCCTTCGCCACCGCTGACCCGCGGCGGCTGGTGCTGCGGCGCGAGCCGGTCGCCCTCGACGCGCTCGTGCGCGCCGTCGTCGCCAACCACAAGCCGGTGCTGCTCGGCCGCGGCATCGAGGTCGAGGCCGTGCTCGAGCCCGTGCGCGTGACGGGCGACCCCGAGCGCCTGCGCGCCGCGGTCGACAACCTGGTCTCCAACGCCGTCAAGTTCAGCCCCCGCGGCGGCACCATCCACGTCCGGCTCGCCGCGGACGCCGCGCGCGGCATGGCCGTGCTGGAGGTGGCGGACTCCGGCCCCGGGATCCCGCCCGAGGAGCGCGAGCGGGTCTTCGACCCCTTCTACCAGGGCGGCGCGCGCGCCGAGGGCTACGTGGTCAAGGGCTCGGGGCTGGGGCTCTCCATCGTGCGCGAGTGCGCCGAGGCCCACGGGGGCTCGGTGGCGGTGCTGGACAGCGAGCGTGGCGCCCGCCTGCGTCTGGAGCTGCCGCTGGCCACGGCGGATGGGCGCGAGGCCTCCGCCGCAGTTGGGGAGGCGCGCTGTGCGGGCTGAGCGGCTCGCCGCGCTCGCGCTCGCCGCCGCGCTCGCCGGCTGCGCGCACGCGCCCCAGCGCCCGTCGGCCGCCGCCGCAGGCGGCGCGCCGCCCCCCGGGGCAGGGGAGGAGCGCCAGGCGCTCGCGCTCCTCGCCTGGCTCGAGACCGCCCGCGCGGATCTCGCCGCCGCCGAGGCGCGCAACGCCACGCTCGAGCGCCAGCTCGAGGCCCTCAAGGACATCGAACGCAGCATCCGCGAGCGCGGCCGCGCCGCGGGAAACGGGAGGAGAGGCGATGGCACGCGGACGCGTCCTTCTCGTTGACGACGACCGGGACCTGCTGCGCCTGCTGGCCCTGCGGCTCGAGGCAGCCGGCTACGAGGTCGCCACCGCCGAGAGCGGCGAGGCCGCCCTCGGCTGGCTCGCCAGCGACCGCCCGGACCTCATCATCACCGACCTGCGCATGGAGGGCATGGACGGGATGCGCCTGTTCGAGGCCGTGCGCGCGCGCGACGCGACGCTGCCCGTCATCATCCTCACCGCCCACGGCTCCATCCCGGAGGCGGTCGAGGCCACGCGCCGCGGCGTCTTCGGCTTCCTCACCAAGCCCTTCGACAGCGCCGAGCTGCTGCGCGAGGTCGAGCGCGCCGTCGGCCTCGGCGCCGCGCCCGCCGAGGGCGAGGACGGCGGGGACGGCGGCTGGCGCGAGGGCATCGTCACCGCGAGCCCCGCCATGGAGGAGGTCCTGCGCCGCGCGCGCCTCGTCGCCCGCAGCGAGGCGAGCGTGCTGATCCGCGGCGAGAGCGGCACCGGCAAGGAGCTGCTCGCGCGCGCCATCCACCGCGCGAGCCCGCGCGCCGCGCGCCCCTTCGTCGCCGTCAACTGCGGCGCCATCCCGGAGCCGCTGCTCGAGTCCGAGCTCTTCGGCCACCGCAAGGGCGCCTTCACGGGGGCGACGCACGACCACGAGGGGCTGTTCCAGGCCGCCGACGGCGGCACCGTCTTCCTCGACGAGATCGGCGACATGCCGCTCGCCCTCCAGGTCAAGCTCCTGCGCGTGCTGCAGGAGCGCAGGGTGCGCCCCGTGGGCTCGGTCGAGGCCGTGCCGGTGGACGTGCGCATCCTCTCCGCCACGCACCGCGACCTCGATGCCGAGATCGCCGCGGGCCGTTTCCGCGAGGACCTCTACTACCGCATCAACGTGGTGACGCTCGAGCTGCCGCGGCTCGCCGACCGCCGCGAGGACATCCCCCTGCTCGCGCGCCACTTCCTGCGCCAGGTCGCCGCGCGCTACGGCCGGCACGTGCGCGACTTCGCCCCCGAGGCCCTGGCGCTGCTGACGGCCGCCTCCTGGCCCGGCAACGTGCGCCAGCTCTACAACGTGGTCGAGCAGGTGGTGACGCTCTCGACCGGCCCCATCGTGCCCGAGAGCCTGGTGCGCGAGGCCCTGCGCGAGGCACCGCGCTCCATCCCCTCCTTCGCCGAGGCGCGGCGCGAGTTCGAGCGCGGCTACCTGGCGCAGGTGCTGCGCATGACGCGCGGCAACGTCAGCCAGGCCGCCCGCATCGCCGGGCGCAACCGCACCGAGTTCTACAAGCTGCTGCGCCGCTGCGGCCTCGATCCGGCGCGCTTCAAGCAGGACGGCGGCCACGCGCGCGCCTGAGCGCTGTCGGCGCGCGGCGACGCATCCGGGTCCGTCCGGCGCCGCCGGACCGGCCCGGCGGCCCGGCGGCGCGCGCAAGCCCGCGTCCCGCAAGGCCGCGGAGCCTGCTGGCACGGCAGATGCTAGCTCCCGGGTGCCGCCGCCACCGGGCGGCGCGCGGAGCCTGAGGAGTGAAAGCGGAAAAGGAGAGCACGCCGTGACAAGGTCGATTCTCGCAGCCCTGTGCGCCGTGGCCGCCGGGACGGCGATCGCCGCCACCACGACCATGGCGCCGTTCAAGGCGATCGACGCCAACGCCGACGGCTACATCTCGGCCGAGGAGGCCAAGGCGGTCGAGGGCCTCGCGGCCCAGTTCGAGCAGGCCGACCGCAACAAGGACGGCCGGCTGGACCGGAAGGAGTACGAGGGCCTCACGGCCTCGACCATGGAGCGGGCCCCCGCGCCGAGCGAGGGGCGCTGAGCCGCTTCCTGTCGTTCTCCCCCGTCCCGTGGACCCGTCGGGCCACGGGGCATCCCCCCAGGGCCCCGCAAGGGGCCCTC
>WGBS01000117.1 GCA_015494165.1 Gammaproteobacteria bacterium
GCACCGCGCGCGGCTCGAAGGCCGGCGGTCCCTGGTAGCCGGCCACGGTCATGCGGTGGGCCAGGTAGGCGCCGCACTCGCGCTCGTCCATGGGGCGCAGGCGGTGGGCGAAGGTGATGCGCTGGCGGAGCTGGCGCAGCCGCGGCTGCGCCAGGCGCGCGTCCAGCTCGGGCTGGCCGAGCAGCACCACCTGCAGGAGCTTGGTCTTCTCGGTCTCGAGGTTGGTGAGCAGGCGCACCGCCTCGAGGCTGTCGTCGGGCAGCGCCTGGGCCTCGTCGATCAGGAGCACCACGCGCCGGCCGGCGCGGTGCAGCTCGACGAGCCGCGCCGTCACCAGCTTGAGCAGCCGGTGCTGGCCGAGGTTGCGCGGGAAGCGCAGCCCGAGCTCCTCGGCCACCGCCAGCCGCAGGGCGTTGGGGTTGAGGAAGGGGTTGGGGATGTAGGCCGTCTCGGCCTCGCGCTCAAGGGCGTCGAGCAGCTTGCGGCACAGCAGCGTCTTGCCGGTGCCCACCTCGCCCGTCAGCTTGAGGAAGCCCTCGCCCGCGCGCAGCGCCACCAGCAGCACGTTGAGGGCCTCGCGGTGGCTGGCGAGCTCGTAGTAGTAGCCCGTGTCGGGCGTGAGCGAGAAGGGCAGCTCGCGCAGGCCGAAGTGCTCGGTGTACATGCCCTCACCGTGCGGCTGCCGCGGGCGCCATGCGGCGCAGGCGCTCGGCCGTCTCGCGCAGCGATCCCGCCCAGGTGGCGCCGCCCTCGACCACCACCGGCCGCAGCAGGATGACGAGCTCGCTCTTCCTGGCGCTGCGCTGCTCGTGGCGGAAGAGCCCGCCGACCACCGGCAGGTCGCCGAGCACCGGCGTGCCGGCGCGCTGGTCCTTGGCGACGTTCTGCATCAGGCCGCCGATCACCACCACCTGGCCGCTGCGCGCGCGCACGATGGTGTCCACCTCGCGCACCGTGCTCTTGGCGAGCGGCAGCTCCTGGAGCTGGCCGGCGACCGTGATCTGCTTGGTCTGGTCCGTCACCTCGCTCACCGTGGGGTGGATGTGGAGCACCACCTCGCCCTCCTCGCTCACCTGCGGGGTGACGTCGAGGGCGATGCCCGAGAAGAAGGGCGTGAGCGTGATGCTGGGCGTCGTCGTCGTGGTGGTGCCCGTCACCGTGGTGCTGGAGACGTTGGTGACGAAGAACTCGTCGCTGCCGACCTTGATCACCGCCTTCTGGTTGCTCACCGTGGCGACGCGCGGGCTCGAGAGCACGTGCACCTCGCCCTGGCTCTTGAGGAGCTCGATGAAGGCGTTGAAGTCGTCCGTGCGCACGGCGAGCGAGAAGATGCCGCCGAAGGCCGAGGTCTCGGTGCCGGAGGGCAGGCTCGGCGCGAGCGGGCTCAGCTCGCCGCTGTTGCCGTCGATGCTGCTCTTGCCGTTGTCGAAGTAGCTGCCGCCGCCGGTCTGGCCGAAGAGGCCGTACTTGGTCGAGTTCGGCCCCACCAGCGCCCCCCAGTTGATGCCGCTCTGGAAGCCGTCGTTGAGCTCGACCTCGAGGATCTTGGCCTCCAGGATCACCTGCCGGGCGAGGCTCGCGCGCACCTGCTCGAGGAAGCGCTCCACCTGGCGCAGCTCCGCCGGCAGGGCGCGCACGACCACGGTGGCGGCCTCGCGGTTGACCACGACCTTGCGCCCGTCGCCGTCGCCGACCAGCACCTTGAGCGCTCCCTCGAGCGCCTTCCACACGTCCGACTCGCTGCGCGTCTCGATGCGCGTGCCCGTCAGCGTCGACAGCCCCGTGCCCGTGCCGGGGACGCCGGCGGCCGGCGCGGGCACGGCGAGGGTGCCGGTCGTGCCCGTGGCGGCGCCGTAGGCATAGGGGTTGTCGCTCACCTGGCCGGAGCTGACGCGCGTCTGCGAGCGGCCCTCGCGCACCAGGTTGAGGTAGTCCACGCGGTAGATGCGCGTCTGCAGCGTCGCCGGCAGGACGATCCAGCCGGAGGGGATGCGGCGGAAGTCGTAGCCGTAGACCTCGCGCACCGCCTGCAGCACCTCCTCGAGCGTGACGTTGCGCAGGGTGAGCGAGATGCGTCCCTTGACGTCGGGGTGCACGACGAGGTTGAGGTCGGTGCCCTCGACCAGCCCGAGGAAGAACTCGCGCGCCGGCACCTCGCGCACGGCCACGTCGAAGCGCGGCGCCGCCGCCTCCGCCTCGGGGGCCGGCGGCTCGCCGCCGAGGGGCGGGAGCAGCGCGCGCGCCACCTCCGGCGGGGGCGTCGGCGGCGCCGGCCGCCTCGCGGCCTCCTCGGCGGCGCGCTCGAGCTCGCCCGCGGCGGCGCCCGCGCGCTCGCCGCGCGGCGGGTTGGCCTGGCAGGCCGCGAGCAGCGCCAGCGCCGCCGCGGCCAGCACCGCCCCGCGCGCCCCTCTCACCCGTCTTGCCCTCGTCATGACCCTTCTCCCCCCTCGCGCGTGCGCCGCAGGATGCGCGCGCGCACGAGCCTCAGCTCGCGGCGGCCCTCGGGCGTCGCCAGCACCACGCGTCCGGGGCCGATCGCCACCACGCGGGCGCCGTCCACCCGCTCGCCCACCGCCACCAGCCTGCCGTTGATGAGGGCGCGCGCGCCGCCCGGCCCGCGGAAGACCGCCTGCAGCCGCCAGCCGCGCTCGCCCGCGGGCGTCTCGCGCGGCACGTAGGCCGGCGGCCGGGTCGGGTCGTCCAGCGCCGCCACCGGGCCGGACGCAGCGACCAGCAGCCAGCCGAGCGCCCACGCCGCCGCGCGCCGCTCAGGCACCGATCCAGCCCTCCTCGAGGCTCAGCGTATGCACGTCGATGCGCACGCGCGCCTTCGGGTAGCGCTCCACCTGCACCACCACGCCGTCCCAGAAGAAGCGCCGCTCGAGCCGCTCCAGCGCCTTGAGATAGCGCAGCGCCGCCAGGAAGCCGCCCTCGAGCTCAAGGCGCACGTCGTGTCGCCAGATGCGCGGCAGGGTGCCCTCGCCACCGGTCTCCGCGGCCGCCTTCGCGGCCCGCTCGCCCGTGGCGTCGCTCTCCCGACGCTGTTCCGCGGGGCCCTTCGCCCCAGGCACGGCGGGCGCGAGCAGCGGGCGGCTGCCGCGGTTCTCGAGCCGCACCAGCCGCAGGCCGGCGTCGCGCGCGAGCACCGCCTCCAGCACGCGCGCCATCTCGCGCGGGGCGATCAGCCCCACGGTGAGCTCGGCCAGGCGGGCGTCGGCCTCGGCGATGGCCGCGCGCAGCTCGCGCTCGCGCGCGCGCAGCGGCGCGTTCGGGTCCTCGCGGTGGCGCCGGACGATCGCGGCGGCCTCCGCGTCGAGGGCGGCGATGCGCGCCGTGGCCTGCTCGATGGCGGCCTGCGCGGCGCGGCGCTCGCGCTCGAGGGGCGCCATCAGCACCTGCTCCCACAGGACGTAGAGCACCGCCACGACGGCGAGGAAGAGCAGCACGCGCTCGCGCAGGCTGAGCGCGTCGACGCGGGCCGCGAGCCCCTGAAGCCAAGCCTTCATCGGCCGCCCCCTCCGCCGTCCAGCCGGACCTCGCCCACGCGCAGCCGGAAGTCCACGCGACGCGGCGCCGCGCGCGGGCGCTCGATCACCAGCCGCTCGAAGGCGCGCCCGGCGTAGGCGGGCTCGAGGCCGAGGGCCTGCACCAGGCGCGGCACCAGCCGCGCGTCGAGGGCGCTGCCCTCGAGCAGCAGTGCCGCCCCCCCGTCACCCACCGCCACCGTGCGCAGCCACAGCCCGTTCACGCGGCGGCGTGCCAGGGCCTCGAGGTAGGGCGAGAGCCCCTGGGCGTTGCCGAAGCGCCCGCCCTCGAGCCCTTCGGCCAGCTCGCGCTTGGCCTCGAGCTCGCGCTCGAGCGCCGCCACCCGCCGCGCCAGCGCCTCGTCGCGCCGCCGCGGCGGGTACTGGCGCGCCAGGCGCTCGACGCGCGCGGCGCGCTCGGCCACCTGCGCCTCGAGGCGCGCGCGCTCGGTCTCGAGCTGCGCGAGCTGGGCGCGCGCGTAGCCGTACATGAGCGCCAGCCCCGCCACCACCAGCGCCGCCGCCTGGGCGATCGTCACCGCCGAGAACACGCGGCGCTCGCGGCGGAAGATGGGCTGGTAGAGGTTGACCTGCTGCCTCACAGGCTGCGCTCCTCCGTGCGCAGGGCACCGCCCACGGCCTCCAGGGCGCGGGCCTGCACCTGCTGCGCCACCGGCTCGCCCGGCGTCAGGATCTCGTTCAGGTCCATGACATCGGCCTCGAGCCCGAGAGACCTATGCAAATGTTCTGCCAGCCCGCGCGCGTCGCCCTCGAAGGGCGCCACCACCACGCGCGTGATGGGGGCCTGGCGGAAGGCGCTGTCGTAGTAGTCGAGCGAGCGCTGCACCTCGAGCGCGAGCGAGTCGTGCAGGGCTCCGCTGCCGGCGGCCTCCGACAGGCTCGCGGCGCCGAACTCGACGTTGCGGGCGAGCTGCAGCGCCCCGGCACGCACGATGAGGATCAGGCCCTCGGCGGCGCGCAGGCGCACCAGCGCCAGCCCGCGCTCGGCCGCCGGCATGCAGGCGGCGACGTTGCGCAGCGCGAGCTCGGCGATGTCGATCGCCTCCAGCTCGAGCTCGGCCTCGCGCGCGAGGTCCACCACCGCCTGCACGTCGGCCGCACGCGCGGCCACCACGTACATAGGGCGCCCCGGGCGCTCGTCGCCCGGCACGTCGAAGACGTCGATGACGGCGTCGTCGACGTGGTAGTCGAGGAGGTCGCGCACCTGCCAGCGCACCGCGGCGCGCAGCTCCTCGGGCGGCACCGCCGGGGCCTCGACCTGCAGGAGCTGGTAGTCGCCGGGCTCGAGCACCGCCACACACCGGCTGCCGGCGAGCCCGTGCGCGCGCACCAGCTCGCGCAGCGCCGCGCGCCGCGCCGCGGGGCTGGCCTCGCAGGCGCGGTGCTCGCAGCGGGTGAGCTCGGGGGCGCCGCCGGCCGCACGGCGCACGTGCGCGAGCGCGATGCCGTCCGGCAGCAGGCCCAGCCCCGTGAGGCCCTCCGCCCTGCGGCGCCGTTTCAGCAGGCGCAGCACGCCGTAGCACTCCGCGGACGGCTGGAGGCCCTGGGTCGGACGAGGA
>WGBS01000118.1 GCA_015494165.1 Gammaproteobacteria bacterium
GGGCAGGGTGCTGCCCCGCAGGGGCATGAGGCCGAGGGCATGCGGACCGGCCCCGGGCACGGCCTCCAGGTGCTCCGGCAGGCGCACGATCTCGCGCACCTCGCCGATGCGCAGCGCGAGCTCCTGGCCGCCGACGTGGAAGGCCACGAGCTGATCCGCGCCGTCCTCCTCCCCGGCCGCCTCCGCGCTCCCATCGTCGGCGTCGTCGCCCCCCTCCAGTGCGGGGCCTTCCGCGGCGTCCGGGGCGGCCTCCTCGAGCCTGCCGTCGAGCAGCGCCTCGAGGTCCAGCACCTGCACCACCTCGGCGCCGTCGCGGACCACCCCGGCCAGCACGTCCGTCGCGAGCGCCGCCGCGGCGCCGCGCGCCGTCTCGAGGGCGTCCGCCGCGGCCTCCAGCACGCGCCGCACCGCGTCCACCACGAGGCCGAGGCGGCTCCCGCGCCACTCGAGCACCAGCACGCGCGTGGCGTCGTCGGGCTCGCGCGGGGCGGCGCCGACGAGACGGCGCAGGTCGAGCACCGGAAGCACACGCCCGCGGAGGTTGGCCAGACCCAGGACGAAGCCAGGCGCGCGCGGGACCGGCACCAGCGGCAGGGGGCGCACGATCTCGCGCACCGCCGACATGGGCAGCGCCAGCCGCTCCTCGCCGAGGGCGAAGACCACGAGCTGCCGCGCGGCCTCCTGGTGCTCCTCCATGAGATCCGGCGCCTGTGCGACCATGACGGCCGTTCCCTCAGGCGGCGGCGTTCTGGAGCTCGTCGGCGGTGGAGGCGATCTCCTCCACGGCCTGCGCGAGCTCCTGCGTGCCCTGGGCCTGCTGGCGCGCCGCGGCGGCCGCTTGGGCGGTGGCGCTGCTCGCCTCCTCGGCGGCGGCGGCGATCTGCTCCATGCCCTTGCGCGCCTCGCCGACCGCCTGGACGATGTCGCCTGCCGCCGCCAGGATCTCGCGCGCGCCCGCCACCATCTCGTCGAGCATCCCGCGCAGCTCGCCGAAGGCGGCCTCGAGGGCTTCCCCCTTGGCCAGCTCGGCGCGCGCGGCCTCGTGGACGGCGGCGAGGTCGGCGGCCACGACCTGGGTCTGCTCCTGGATGTCGCGCACCAGGTCCTTGATCTGGTCGGCGTTCTCGGCCGCGTCCTGGGCGAGCCCCTGGATGTCGGCCGAGACCACGGCGAAGCCCTTGCCGAACTCGCCCGCCCGCGCGGCCTCGACCGCGCCGTTGACGGCCAGCATGCTGGTCTGGATCGCGACGTTCGAGATCGCGTCGACGATCTTGTCGATGCGCCGGTTGGCCTTCTCGAGGGCCCGGATGCCCTCCAGCAGGCGCGCGCCTTCCTCCACCGCCGAGGCCACGCCGCGGATCATCCCTTGGGTGCGTTCCGTCACGGCGCCCATCAGCTCCACCATCGCCTCGCAGGCCTCGAGCGCCTCGCGCGCGCGGGTCTCCGACTGCTTGAGGGCCTGCTCGATCTGGTTCACGCCGGCCGCGGCCTCCTCCACGGCCGCGGCCTGCTGGGCCGCGCCCTGGTTGATCTGGTCCACCGCGGTGGAGATCTCGCGCGCCGAGCGGTTGAGCTCCTCGATGGCGGCCGAGAGCTCCTCGGCGCAGGCCGCCACCTCCTCGGCGCTCTTCACCACGTCCGTGCTGTTCTTGAGCGCGTCGGCCAGCTCCTCGAGCATCTGGGCGGTGCGCTCGCACTCGGCGAGCGCCGCCGCCTGCTGCTCGAGGCTGCGCAGCGACTCCTGGCAGGCCGCCGACTGCTCCTCGGCGGCCGAGGCGATGTCCTCGGAGCCGCGCTGCGCCTCGGAGGCGGCGCGGCTCATCTCCTCCGCGGCGCGGGCGAGCTCGCCGGCGTTCTCCGCCACTTGCCCCATGTCGCGGCGCACCTGCTCGAGCTGACCGCGCACGGCCTGCCCCTGCTCGGCCTCCTTGGCGGCCGTCTCCGCCGCGCGGCGCACCCCCTCGCCGGTCTCTCGCGCCCGGTCCTGGATGGTGCCGACCAGATCGCGGATGCTGTTGGCGGTGCGCTCGGCGGTCTCGGCCAGCGAGCGCACCGTGTCCGCGACCACGGCGAAGCCCTTGCCGTGCTTGCCCGCGCGCGCCGCCTCGATGGCGGCGTTGAGCGCGAGCAGGTTGGTCTGGTCCGCGATGCGGATGACGGCCTTGACCGCCTCGCCGATGCGGCCCGCCTGCTCCTCGAGGGCGGCCATCTTCTCGGCCGAGCCCTTCTGGCGCTCGGCACCGGCGACGATGCCGTCCACCAGCGAGGCGATGGCCTCGGCGACCTCCGCCACGCGGCGGCGCACGGCGTCGGTGCGGCGCTGGGCCGTCTCGGCGACCTCGGCCTGCTTGGCGACGCGGCCGGCGATCTGGGTCATCGCCGCGAGCGACTGCTGGCTCGCGCCCGCCGCCTCCTCGGCGCCGCCCGCGATCTGCTCCATCGCCTTGGAGAGCTCCTCCTGGGCGGCGGCCGACTCCGTGATGGCCGAGGCGAGCTGCGTGGCCGCGGCGCTGATGCGCTCGGCGGCCTGCTGCTGGCGCGCCAGCGTGCGCGCCCTGCGGCGCTTCTCCTCGGCGAGCTGGCGCGCCCGCGCGGCGTCGGCGCCTCCGGCGGCGGCGCCCGAGGCGCCGGCGGCCGGTCCCTCCGTCGTGCTCGATGCCTTCTTCAGACCCATCTCCGTCGTGCCTCCCGCGTCTGTTGCATGCACCGGAACCCGATCGGGGCCTCCGGCCTCCCGCATCCGCCGGCGGCCGCCCCGTCTTCGCGCCCTGCATCGGCACGGACCGCCCGGACCTTTAGCCGGCGCCCGGAAAACGCGCCCGATCACGTTTCGACGAGCACGCGAAGCGCCACGGGCATGCCCCGAGGCGCACCGCCGTGGCGCACGATGCCCGGCGGGGCAGAAAGGCGCTGCGTCAGGCGCGGCCGGAGACGCGCCCCGCGCGGCAGGCGGCCGCCTCCTCGGCGAGCGCCCTCAGACGGGCAGCGCCTCCGTCCACGGCCGGCGCGAGGCGCTCCGGGAGCGCGGCGAGCGCGCCGTGCGCGTCCGCGGCCCGTTCCGCCACCGTGCCGACCGCATCGCGCAGCCTCTCGACGAGGCGCTCGAGCTCGCTCGCGACCTCGGCGTAGCCCGCCTCGATGTCGGCGAACTGGCGCGCCACCGACTCGAGCACGTCGCACTCGGCGGCGTCGGCCCGCTCGGCGAGCGCGGCGTCCACGTGCGCCTCGGCGGTGCTCACCACGTGGGCGATGCTCTCCTCGATGCGGCGCGCCGCCTCGTTGGCGCGGAGCGAAAGCGCGCGCACCTCGTCGGCCACCACCGCGAAGCCCCGGCCGTGCTCGCCGGCGCGGGCGGCCTTGATGGCCGCATTGAGGGCGAGCAGGTTGGTCTCGTCGGCGACGGCGCGCACCATGCGCGCGAACTCGGTCAGCCCGCGGCACTGCTCCAGCACCAGCTGCACGCGCTCGCGCTCGCGCCCGGCGCGGTTGGCCATGCGCTCGCGCAGCGCCCGCAGCCGCTCGAGCGCCTCGCGGCTCTCGGCGACGCGCTCCGCGGTCGCACGGCCGATGCCCGCCAGGCGCTCGCCCGCTCCGGCCACCGCCGCCTCCATGCCGTGCAGCGCGTCGTCCACGCGCGCGAGCGCCGCGCCGATGCGCCCGGCCGCCTCGCCGAGCTGCGCGGAGACGCCCTCGAGCTGCGCGGCCAGCACCTGCGCGCCCTGCGCGTAGCCGTCGCAGGACGCCGCCAGGCTGTCGCAGACCGCACCCCGCGCGGGATCCGTCACCCGCACGCGCTCCAGC